>JBBSKO010000006.1:0-25391 GCA_038256225.1 Propionibacteriales bacterium
GCATGGCCAAGAAGAAGCACCGCAAGCTCCTGAAGAAGACGCGCGTCCAGCGTCGCAAGCTCGGCAAGTAGGCCGTACGGGCGCCCCCGTGCGCCCGCTCCCCGTCCTCGCACGCCCGCACCTGGGAGCATCTCGTGGCAGTTGACGCCCGGACCGTCCTGGTCACCGGGGTCTCTCGGGACCTCGGGCGTCGTTTCGCGCGCAGGATCGCGGCCCAGCCGGGCGTGCGACGGGCGATCGGCGTCGACGTCGTGCCGCCCCGCGGCGACATCGGCGACGTCTCCTTCGTGCGCGCTGACATCCGGAACCCGGTGATCGCCAAGGTGATCGCCCGCGAGGACGTCGACACCGTCGTGCACATGAGCGTCATCGCCACCCCCGGCAGCACCGGCGGGCGGGGACCGATGAAGGAGCTCAACGTCATCGGGACGATGCAACTGCTCGCCGCGTGCCAGAAGGCGCCGTCGGTGCAACGCCTGGTGGTGAAGTCGACCACCACGGTCTACGGCGCGAGCAGCCGGGACCCCGCGATGTTCACCGAGGAGATGGAGCCGCGCCGGCCGCCGCGCTCGGGCTACGCCAAGGACGTCGCCGAGATCGAGGGCTACGTCCGCGGCATGGCGCGCCGTCGACCCGACGTGCGCGTCACGATGCTGCGCTGCGCCAACGTGATCGGCCCGAACGTCCAGAGCCCGATCACGTCCTACTTCCGACTGCCGGTCGTCCCGGTCGTCCTCGGCCATGACGCCCGGCTGCAGTTCCTGCACGAGTCGGACCTGATGGCGGTGCTCCACCACGCGGTCGACACCGACGTCGCCGGCACCTTCAACGTCGCCGGCGACGGGCTCCTCACGCTGTCGCAGGCCGTACGCCGGCTGCAGCGGCCGATGGTCCCGATGCCCGGTTTCGCTGTCGGTGGGCTCGGCTCGGTGCTCCGTTCCGCGCGCGCCGCGGACTTCTCGCCTGAGCAGCTGGCGTTCCTGACCTACGGTCGGGGCGTGGACACCACGCGGATGCGCGCCGAGCTCGGGTTCTCCCCGTCGTACTCGACCGCCGAGGCCTTCGCCGACTTCGGTGCCGGTCTCGCCCCGACCGGTGGCCGCGGTGCCCGGGTCGTGGGCGGGCTGGCCGACCGGCTCCCCGCACCTGCCACCGCGCTGGCCAGGGGAGACCTCGATGGGTGACGCCGAGATCATCCCGCTGGGCACCCGCGGACAGCCCGGTCGCGGCACCGGTCGCGCGCCCTCGTCCGCGGCACGCGGCCTCGCCGGCGCCCACGGCGCCCCGCAGGGTCCGCCCCGCCGGGCCAAGCCCCCGGCCGGTCCCGGACCCGCCGCCCTGCCCGAGGACGATCTGACCGAGGACGACCTGCCCCAGGAGGACCCGGCCGCGGGCCCGGTCGCCGTCCCGGAGCCGGTCGACCAGGGCGACCAGGGCGACCAGGGCCGGCCGGTCGAGCCGGCGACGGACCCGACCACGGCCGGGCGCCGCGCTGCGGCGCGCACCCAGGAGCGGAACCCGCTCGCCCAGGTGTCACCGGCCCAGTGGCTCGGGGCGCTGCAGACCGCGGCCCGCGAGGTGTTCGGCGAGCAGTGGGAGCCGCAGCTGGCTCGGCTGCTGGCCTTCTGGCGACGGCGGCTGACCGGCGACTACCCCGTCGACGAGTACGGCTTCGACGCTGAGGTCACCGAGCGGTTCCTGCTGGCCGCCGTGCGGCCGCTGGCGCGCTCGTGGTTCCGGATCGAGGTCCGTGGCGCCGAGAACATCCCCGAGGTCGGGGGTGCCCTGGTGGTCTCGAACCACTCCGGGACGATCCCGGTCGACGGCGCGATGACGATGGTCAGCGTGCACGACCACACCGGACGCTTCCTGCGGCCCCTGGGCGCCGACCTCGTCTTCCGGCTCCCGGTCGTCAGCGCCCTGGCCCGCAAGGCCGGCGCCACCCTGGCCTGCCAGGAGGACGCCGAGCGGATGCTGCGCGGGGGCGAGCTGGTCGGCGTCTGGCCGGAGGGGTTCAAGGGCGTCGGCAAGCCGTACGCCGAGCGTTACAAGCTCCAGCGGTTCGGGCGCGGCGGCTTCGTCTCGGCCGCCCTGCGCACCGGCGTCCCGATCGTGCCGCTCGCGGTGGTCGGGGCGGAGGAGATCTACCCGATGATCGGCAACGTCCCGGCCCTGGCCCGGCTGCTGGGCCTGCCGTACGTGCCGATCACCCCGCTGTTCCCGTTGCTGGGGCCGCTCGGCCTCATCCCGCTGCCCTCGAAGTGGCTGCTGGAGTTCGGGGAGCCGATCCGCACCGACGACTACGAGCCCGGTGCGGCCGACGACCCGATGCTGGTCTTCGACGTGACCGACCAGGTCCGCGAGACGATCCAGCAGACGCTCTACCGGCTGCTGATGGACCGCGACTCCGTCTTCGGCTGAGCCACGCGCGCCGCCCACACCGAGTCGCCCACACCGAGTCGCACGCCGGGGGACCGGTCAGGGCACCAGCCCGCCGAGGGTCTCGTCGACCTGCTCGAGGGTCTCGCCCACGAGGCCACCGGCACCACCGCCACCGCGGGCGCCGCCGTCGTCGTTCGTGCCGCCGTTCCTGCCGTCGCCCTTCCTCGGGCCGCTGCCGGTGCCCTGGTCGGACGTGCCGCCGGACCCGCTGCCGGACCCGCCGCCGGACCCGCCGCCACCGAGCAGTCCGCCCGGCAGGTCGCCGAGGGGGGACCCGGTCAGCCCCTCGAGGGTCTTCGTGACGCTCTCGGTCAGGTCACGCAGCGGTCCCTGGACGTCGGGGACCGAGCCGCCGTCGACCGGCACGGAGGCGCCGCCACCGAGCTGGCCGCCCTGCTGGCCGCCCTGCTGCTGGTCCCGCGTGCCGCGCGGCGAGCGGGCGTCGCCCGACGTAGGTCCGTCGCGTCCGGCGCGGGCCGCCCCGTCGGGGCCGCCCGCGCGGGCGCCCCCGTCGACGCCGCTCCCGCGGGCGGTGTCGGAGCGCCCCGCGGCGCGGAGCTCGCCCAGGCCGAGTGCCCTGCCGAGGTCGGCCGAGGCCGGGTCGAGCGCCAGGTCGGGGACGAGGTCGACCACGGGGCCGCCGCAGCCGCCGCAGGCCTGCCGGGCGACGGCGTCGAGGTCCCGCATGTCCTGGGCCGCCCGCAGCAGCGCACCCAGCGCGGTCTCCGGCACGACGGGCTCCAGGGAGCCGAGGACGGCGACGGAGTCCGTGGCCAGGTCCCGGACCTCGAGCACGTCGGCCTCGCTGCCGGAGTCGTCGTACGCCTCGAGCTTGAGGTCGGCGGCCTCGCGGGCCTGCGCGGCGAAGTCGTCCAGGGTCTGCTCGACGGCCACCGGGTCGGCGCCGTCGGTGGCGGTGAGGGCGGCGACCTCGGACAACCGGTCCCGGGCCTGGGCGACCAGGCGGGTGCCCTTCGCGGACGGGTCGTCCTCGAGGCCGGTGCGGACGTCCTCGAGGGCGCGCTTGACGGGGTAGAGGGTCTCGCCGGGCAGGGCGCCCTGCGACGCCACGGCCATGCCGCCGCCGGCTCCGACCAGGGCGAGGGCTGCCAGGGACGCCGTCAGCCGTCGCTGGCCGCCGGGGCGTCCCGGTGCCAGCCGCAGCCGGTCCAGCGGGTCGGGCGCGACCGCCGCGTCGACGCGCCCGGTCGCGGGCTGCTCGCTGCGGGCCGCGGTGAGGAGCTGCTCACGCAGCGCCGAGGCGAACTCCTCCCGTGGCTGGACCTCGGGCCCGGCCTCGAGCCGGTCGACGAGCCGCAGCCAGGCCGGGTCGACGCCGAGGGGGGCGGCGTCCAGCGACGCGTCGAGCGCGGCGGCGAACCGTTCCGCTCGTGCGCGCGTCGTGAACCCGGGGGTCATGCGGTCCGTCCTGGTGTCGGGGGCGCCCACTCGTCCGTCACGCCTCTCGTGACGCCCAACGACGCGTGCGCGCCGGAGGTTACGGAGTCCTCGACCACCCGCGGGCCGGTCATCGCAGGTCCTCGGGGACGAGCTTGGCCAGGTTGCGCACGCCGCGCAGCTGCAGCTGCTTGACGGCGCCGTCGCTGCGGCCCAGGACGGCCGCGGTCTCGGCGATGCTGAGCCCCTGCAGGAACCTCATCACCAGGCAGTCGCGCTGCTCGTCGGACAGCTGGTGCAGGGCGTCCAGCAGCGCCTCGTGGTTGAGGTGCGCCAGCACGGCGTCCTCGGTGCTCTCGGTGACGTCGTCGTGCCTGCTCATGTCCTCGGTGGTCGACTCCATCCGGACCCGGCCGGACTTGAAGTGGTCGACGGTGAGGTTGCGGGCGATCGTCATCAGCCAGGCGCCAAAGTCCTTGCCCTGCCACCGGAAGTCCGGCATCCGGCGCAGCGCGCGGAAGAAGGTCTCGGAGGTGAGGTCCTCGGCCAGCGGCACCGAGCGGGTGCGGTGGTAGAGGAACCGGTAGACCTGCGGGTGGTAGTGGTCGAAGAGCATCCCGAACGCCTCCGCGTCACCACCACGGGCCAGCTCCACCAGCGCGATGAGGCGACTGCGCTCGCCCTCGTCGACCGCCGAGGAGGCGGCCTCGTCGTGGTCGCCGTGACCGCCGCGGGGCGTTCCCGGTCCGGCCTGGCCGGCCGCGCCGGTCGAGGAGGTGGCGGCGTTGAGCAGCATCCCCGCGGGGTACGCCCCTGCCCGCAGCGGGCCGGTCGTCAGCAGCGCGCGGGCGACGGCGCGGCGCAGGGCCTCCAGCCCGCGCTCGTGCTGCCCGCCCTGCACCATCAGCTGGACCCCTCCCGTGGCGGCCGCCACGGGAGCGACCCGGCGAAGTGTAGTGGTGGGGAGACCCACGCCACAGGGGTTCGCCGGTCGGCTGGTCAGGAGCGGCGGCGCAGCCCGGCCGCGGCGGCGCCGCCCAGGGCCCCGGCGGCCGCGGTCAGCACCAGGCCGGCGCGGGCTGCCTTGCGCCCGGTCCGGTAGTCGCGCACCCGCCACCCCGCGGCGCGGGCGTGGGCCCGGAGCCGGGCGTCGGGGTTGACCGCGCACGCGTCGCCGACCAGCGACAGCATCGGCAGGTCGTTCACGGAGTCGGAGTAGGCCGAGCAGCGCGCCAGGTCCAGGCCCTCGCGCACCGCCAGCGCCCGGATCGCCTCGGCCTTGGCCGGTCCGTGCAGCATGTCGCCGACCAGCCGGCCGGTGTAGACGCCGTCGACGTGCTCGGCGACGGTGCCCATCGCGCCGGTCAGGCCGAGGCGCCGCGCGATGATCCGGGCGATCTCGACCGGCGCGGCGGTGACCAGCCAGACCCGTTGGCCCTGCTCGAGGTGCAGCTGGGCAAGCGCGCGGGTGCCGGGCCAGATCCGGTGCGACATGGTCTCGTCGAAGATCTCCTCGCTGAGCTCCTCGAGCTCGGTCACCGTGTGCCCGGCGATGAACGAGAGCGCGGCCTCGCGGGTCTCGGAGACGTGGTCGGGGTCCTCGACGCCGGCCACCCGGAAGTAGGCCTGCTTCCAGGCGGCCCCGAGGAGGTCGCGGGTGGTGAAGAACTCGCGGCGGTGCAGCCCGCGGGCGAGGTGGAAGATGCTGGCGCCCTGCATGACGGTGTTGTCGACGTCGAAGAACGCCGCCGAGGTGGGGTCGGCGACCAGGCTCAGCGCGGTCTCGACGTCGGCCGCGGCGGCGGCGGCCTCCCCGGCCAGGATCGAGCGCTGGCGCAGGTCCAGCCGCGGTCGCGGACGCTCCGACGGGGTCACGACCCCAGGCTAGAGCAGCCGGGGACGGGTGCCGCAGGACCGGGCGCGCGTCGCCGCGGTGTGGAAGTATCCGCCCATGCCAGCCGCCGCTGCGCCACCGCTCGACGACGCCGTGACCCCGCCGACCGCCGACGGCCTGGACGACCTGCTCGTGCACGCCGCCCGGGAGTCGCCGGACAAGCTGGCCCTGGTCGAGGCGTCCGGCCGGAGCCTGACGTGGCGCGAGCTCGACGCCGAGGTGGCCCGGGTGGCCACCGGGCTCGGTGACGCCGGTGTGGTGGCCGGCTACCGGGTCGCGCTGGTGCTGGGCAACCGGCTCGAGATGGTCACCGGCTACCTCGCCGTGCTGCGCGCGCAGGCCGTGGCGGTGCCGCTGGGCCCCGGCTCGACCCCGGCCGAGGTGGCGCAGGTGGTCGCCGACAGCGGCGCACGGATGGTCCTGGCCGACGCGGGGTCGGTGACGTCGGTCCGCGCGGCCCTGGCCACCCTCCAGGCCGACGGGGCGTCCCCGAGCCCCCGCCTGGTCGCCGTCGGCACCACCCTGCTGCCGGGGGAGCGCTCCTGGGAGCACCTGCGCGCGGAGCGGGCCCGCCGCTCGCCGGCGCTGCACGACGCCGAGCGGCTCGCCGTGCTGCTCTACACCTCCGGCACCACCGGCCGCCCCCGCGCCGCGATGCTGACCCACCGCGCGCTGCGGGCCAACGTGGAGCAGGTCGCGCGGGTCGAGCCGCCCCTGGTCCACGGCGACGACGTGGTCCTCGGCCTGGTGCCGCTGTCGCACGTGTACGGGCTGTGCGCCGTGCTCGGCGCGGTGCTGCGGCAGCGCGCCAAGCTGGTGATGGCCGACGTCTTCGACCCCGGCGGTGTCCTGGACCTGATCGAGGACGAGGCCTGCAGCGTGCTGCCGCTGGCCCCCGGGGTGCTGGAGCGCTGGCGCTCGGTCGACGACCTCGCCGACCGGCTGGGCCCCGTCCGCCTGGTGATGTCGGGCTCCGCGCCGCTGGACCCCGCCGCCGCGGCCGAGTTCACCGCGCGGACCGGCCTGGTCGTGCACAAGGGGTACGGGCTCACCGAGACGTCGCCGGTCGTGGCCAGCACGCTGGGCGGGCCGGTCGACCCGTACTCCGTGGGTCGGGCGCTGCCCGGGGTTGGCCTGCGGCTGGTCGACGCCGAGGGCCGCGAGGTCGCCGCGGGCGACCCCGGCGAGGTGCAGGTCAGCGGGCCCCACCTCTTCAGCGGCTACTGGCCCGGCGGCGAGGGCGGGCCCGGCCCGGACGGCTGGTGGGCCACCGGCGACGTCGGGCTGCTCGACGCGGCCGGCGACCTGCTCCTGGTCGACCGCCTCACCGAGACGATCGTGGTCTCGGGCTTCACCGTCTACCCCGTCGAGGTCGAGGCCGTCCTGGTCACCGCACCGGGGGTGCTGGCCGTGGCCGTGGTCGGCGCCGACGACCCGGCGACCGGGCAGGCCGTGGTCGCCCACGTCGTGCCCGAGGACGGCGCCGACGCCGCGCAGGTGCTGGCCGGGGTCGAGGCCGTCGCCGGCGAGCACCTGGCCGCCTTCAAGCGCCCGGCCCGGGTCGTGGCCGCCGAGCGGCTGCCCCGCACGCGTACCGGCAAGGTCGCCCGCTCCCGGCTCCGCGACGCGACCGCGGAGCCGGCGTGAGCGCGCCGCGGGTCCGGCTCTACGGCCGGCCCGGCTGCCACCTCTGCGACGTCGCGCGGGAGGTCGTCGCGGCGGTCTGCGCCGAGCTGGGTGAGGAGTTCGACGAGGTCTCCGTCGACGACGACCCCGCCCTGCGCGAGCGTTTCGGCGAGGAGGTGCCGGTGACCTTCGTCGACGGGCGCCAGCACGACTTCTGGCGGGTGGACCCCCAGCGTCTGCGCGCCGCCCTCACCCGCAGCTAGCAGAAACGACGACCCCCCGCGCGGTGTGACTTCTCACATGTGCTAGCCCCCACGGTCGCTCGTTTTGTTCTCCCGTTCACAAACTCCTACAGTGAACGACGCCGCGACGCGCACCACACACCGAGGCGCCCCCGACGTCGTCGTGCGGCTGGAAAGCAGAGCAGTGACCTCACGGACACCCGCCGGACCCGGTGCGGCCGAGGCGAGCCGGGACATCCCGGAGGCCACGGTGGCGCGCCTCCCGGTCTACCTGCGCGCCCTGAACGCGCTCGCCGACGCCGGCACGGCCACCTGCTCCAGCGAGCACCTGGCCTCCGTGGCCGGCGTCAACAGCGCCAAGCTCCGCAAGGACCTGTCCCACCTCGGCAGCTACGGCACCCGCGGGGTCGGCTACGACGTGGAGTACCTCCGCTACCAGATCGCCCGCGAGATCGGCGTGACCCAGGACTGGCCCGTGGTCATCGTGGGCATCGGCAACCTCGGCCAGGCGCTGGCCAGCTTCTCGGGCTTCCGCAGCCGCGGGTTCCGCGTGGTCGCGCTGCTCGACGCCGACCCCGACCGGCACGACCAGGTCGTCGCCGGCGTCGAGGTCCGCCCCTTCGACGACCTCGAGGGCGTGGTGCGCGACCAGGGGGTCGCGATCGGCGTGATCGCCACCCCGGCCGTGGCCGCCCAGGACGTGGCCGACCGGATGGTGGGCTGCGGGATCACCAGCATCCTCAACTTCGCCCCGGCGGTGCTTGCCGTGCCCGCGGGCGTGGACGTGCGCAAGGTGGACCTCTCCATCGAGCTGCAGATCCTCGCCTACCACCAGCAGCGCAAGGCCGGCGTCGACGCGACGGCCGCGGCCCCGACCCGGAAGGTGGGCTCCGCATGAGCGTCCTCGTCGTCGGCATCTCACACAGCTCCGCGCCCGTCTCCCTGCTGGAGAAGGTCGCGCTCAGCGATGACGCCGTCCACAAGCTGGTCCAGGACGTCTCGACCGCGGACCGGGTCAGCGAGGCGACCGTGATCGCCACCTGCAACCGGGTCGAGATCTACGCCGACGTCGACCGGTTCCACGGCAGCGTCGAGACGCTCTCGCGGATGCTCATCGAGCGGGCCGGCGAGGACGAGTCGATGCTGCCGCACCTCTACGTCCACTACGACGACGGTGCGGTCTCCCACCTGTTCCAGGTCGCCGCCGGGCTCGACTCGATGGCCGTCGGCGAGGGCCAGATCCTCGGCCAGACCCGCAAGGCGCTGCGGACCGGTCAGGAGCTCGGCACCGTCGGCCCGTCGCTGAACGTGCTGTTCCAGCAGGCCCTGCGCGTCGGCAAGCGCTCGCGCGCCGAGACCGACATCGACCTGGTCGCCCCGTCGCTGGTCTCGGTGGCGCTGGGGCGCGCCGAGGCGCAGGTCGGGGCGATCGCGGGCAAGGACGTCGTGGTCGTCGGCGCCGGGTCGATGGCCGGGCTCGCCGTGGCCACCGTCGCCCGTGCCGGCGCCGGTCGGGTCACGGTGGTCAACCGCTCCGCCGAGCGCGCCGACCGACTCGCGGCCGAGCACGGTCCCTGCGCAGACGGCTCCGGCCCCGGGTCGAGCCGCGCGCTGCGCCTGCCCGACCTGCCCCTCGCGCTCGGCGAGGCCGACGTGGTGATCACCTGCACCGGCGCCACCGGCGTGCTGGTCAGCGCCGCCCAGGTCAGCGCCGCGCGGGAGGCCGCCGGCCGCGGGCCCGGGCAGCCGCTGTGCGTGCTGGACCTCGCGCTGCCGCGCGACGTCGAGCCGGCCGTCGCCGACCTGCCCGGTGTGGGCCTGGTCGGCCTGTCCGAGCTGGCCGAGACCCTGCAGCACACCGACGCCGGTCGCGAGGTCGAGCAGGTCCGCGACATCGTCACCCACGAGGTGACCTCGTTCCTGGCCGCGCGACGCCAGGCCAGCGTCACGCCCACCGTGGTGGCGCTCCGCTCGATGGCCACCGGCGTCGTCGACACCGAGATGGGCCGCCTCGACACCCGGCTCCCCGGTCTGGAGTCCGAGGTGCGCGCCGAGGTGCTGCGTACCCTGCGCCGCGTCGCCGACAAGCTGCTCCACGAGCCCACCGTCCGGGTCAAGGAGCTCGCCGACGAGCAGGGCGCGGTGTCGTACGCCGCCGCTCTCGCCGAGCTGTTCTCCCTCGACCCCGAGGCCGTCGACGCCGTCACCCGGCCCAAGGTCGGGGAGGAGGGTCCGTCGTGAACGCCCCCGACAGCACCCACGGGCCCGTACGGGTCGGCACCCGCCGCTCCCTGCTGGCCACGACGCAGTCCGAGACGGTCGCGGCGATGATCCGCGGGCGTCTCGGCCGCGAGGTCGAGCTGGTCGAGGTAGCCACCGAGGGCGACCGCAGCCAGGCCGCCGGTACCCCGCTGGTGGAGAGCACCACGGCGGGCAACACCGGTGTCTTCGTCGGTGCCCTGCGCGACGCGCTGCTCGCCGGCCGCGTCGACGTGGCCGTGCACTCGCTGAAGGACCTGCCGACCTACCCGGCCGAGGGGATCTTCCTGGTCGCCGTGCCCGGTCGCGAGGACTCCCGCGACGTGGTCGTGGCCCGCGACGGGCTGACCCTCGGCGAGCTGCCCGTCGGCAGCGTCGTCGGCACCGGCTCACCGCGCCGCGTCGCGCAGGTCCACGCCCTCGGCCTCGGCCTCGAGCTGCGGGGCGTGCGCGGCAACGTCGACACCCGGATCGGCAAGGTCCGCTCCGGGGAGTACGACGCCGTCCTGCTCGCCCGGGCCGGCCTGGCCCGCCTCGGCCGGCTCGACGAGGTCACCGAGGTGCTCGACCCGATCCAGGTGCTCCCCGCCCCCGGGCAGGGTGCGCTGGCGGTCGAGTGCCGTGCCGACGACCCGCTCGCGGCCGCGCTGGCCGACCTCGACGACCCCCGTGCGCGGGCCTGCGTCGAGGCCGAGCGGGCGGTGCTCGCCACCCTCGAGGGCGGCTGCTCGGCCCCGATCGGCGCGATGGCCGAGCTCGTCGAGGGCGAGGACGGCGACGAGCTGTGGGTCCGCGCGGTCGCGCTGTCCCTCGACGGCGGGCTCGCCGTGCGCAGCTCCGCGGCCGGCCCCGTCTCCGACCCGGCCGGGCTCGGCGCCCGGCTGGCCGCCGAGATGCTCGCCGACGGCGCCGGCGACCTCGAGGCGGCCCCCACATGACCAGAACCTCCGATCCACCCGCACCACCCGGCCAGGAACGACCATCCGCACGACCGCAGAGCAGTAGAGGTGCAGACCCCATGACGCGAGGCACGACCCCCACCACCGCGGACGCCGCGAACGACACCCAGCCCTGGGTCTCCTTCGTCGGCACCGGCCCCGGCGACCCCGACCTGCTCACCGTGCGCGCGATCAGCGTGCTCGGTGACGCCGACGTCGTGGTCACCGAGGTCCCCGAGCACGAGGCGCTGGTCGCCGCGCTGCTCGGCGCCGGCGAGGACGTCCCCGAGGTCGTCGACGGCGGCTTCGGCGAGGACGGCCAGCCGCTGACCCACGCCGCCCGGGCCAAGGTGGTCCTCAAGCACGCCAAGCGCGGGCGCCGGGTGGCCCGGCTGATGGTCGGCGACCCGTTCCTCTACGCCTCCGGGCCGGAGGAGGCGCAGGCCTGCGTGAAGGCCGGCATCGGCTTCGAGGTCGTCCCGGGCGTCTCCTCGGTGTCCGCGGTCCCGGCCTACGCCGGCATCCCGCTGACCACCAAGGACCGCCGCGCGGTCTCGGTCGTCACCTGCGGCGCCAAGGTCGACTGGAGCCGCTACGCCAGCGACGACACGCTGGTGCTGCTCTCCGGCGTCGGCACCATCGGCGACACGGCCGCCGAGCTGGTCGCCGCGGGCCGCGACCCGCAGACGCCCGTGGCGATCACCCGGGTCGGCACCACCACCGAGCAGGAGACGCTGACCTCCACCCTCGAGCACGTCGCCGCGGACGTCCGGGCCACCCGGATCGCCCCGCCGGCGGTGATCGTGATCGGCGACGTCGTCGACCTGCGCGACACGCTGTCGTGGTTCGAGACCAAGCCGCTGTTCGGCTGGCGCGTGCTGGTGCCCCGCACCAAGGAGCAGGCCGCGACTCTGTCGACCCGCCTGCGCGGCTACGGCGCGGTGCCCGAGGAGGTCCCGACCATCTCGGTCGAGCCGCCCCGCAACCCGCTGCAGATGGACAAGGCCGTCCGTGGCCTGGTCGAGGGCCGCTACGAGTGGATCGTCTTCACCTCGGTCAACGCGGTGAAGGCCGTCCGCGAGAAGTTCGAGGAGTACGGCCTGGACGCCCGCGCCTTCTCCGGCCTCAAGATCGCCTGCGTCGGCGAGAAGACCGCCGCCTCGGTGGCCACCTGGGGCCTGCGCGCCGACCTGGTGCCCTCGGGCGACCAGTCGGCCGCCGGGCTGCTCGAGGACTGGCCGGAGTACGACGAGACGCTCGACCCGATCAACCGGGTCTTCCTGCCCCGCGCCGACATCGCCACCGAGAACCTCGTGGCCGGCCTGGTCGACCTCGGCTGGGAGTGCGACGACGTCACGGCCTACCGGACCGTGCGCGCCGCGCCGCCGCCGGCCCCGACCCGCGACGCGATCAAGACGGGCAAGTTCGACGCGGTGGTCTTCACCTCCTCCTCGACCGTGCGCAACCTGGTCGGCATCGCGGGCAAGCCGCACCCCTCGACGATCATCGCGGTGATCGGCCCCGCGACGGCCAAGACCGCCGAGGAGCACGGGCTGCGCGTCGACGTGATGGCGCCGAAGCCCGACGTGGGCGTCCTGGCCGACGCGCTCGCCGACTTCGGTGCGACCCGTCGTACGGGTCTGCTCGAGGAGGGCGTGGCCGTCACCCGGCCGTCGGAGCGCAAGCCGGCGGTCCGCCGCAAGGTCACCTCGTCGTCGTGACCGGCGGCGGTGCCGGCCGGCTGCCGGAGGGTGCGGGCGTGCCGCGGGTGCGCCCGCGCCGGCTGCGGACCACCCCGGCGCTGCGCCGGATGGTGGCCGAGACGTCGCTCGAGGCGCGGCAGTTCGTGCTGCCCGTCTTCGTGCGCGAGGGAATCAGCGAGCCGGTGCCGATAGGCTCGATGCCTGGCGTCGTCCAGCACTCCCGCGACTCGTTGCGCCGCGCGGCTGCCGAGGCCGCCGAGCTGGGGTTGGGCGGGCTGATGCTCTTCGGCGTCCCCGAGCACAAGGACGCCGTCGGCTCCGGCGCGACCGACCCTGACGGGGTGCTGAATCGCGCCATCACCGACGTGGTCGGTGAGGTGGGGGAGTCGCTGACCGTGATGAGCGACCTGTGCCTCGACGAGTTCACCGACCACGGCCACTGCGGGGTGCTGACGCCCGACGGGCGCGTCGACAACGACGCGACGCTGGTGCGCTACGCCGAGATGGCTCGCGCCCACGCCGCCGCCGGGGTCGACATGGTCGGGCCCAGCGGGATGATGGACGGCCAGGTCGCGGTCGTGCGCGCCGCGCTCGACGGCGCCGGGCACACCGACGTCTCGGTGCTGGCCTACTCCGCGAAGTACGCCTCCGCGTTCTTCGGCCCGTTCCGCGAGGCCGTCGGGTCCACGCTCCAGGGCGACCGCCGGACGTACCAGCAGGACCCCGGGAACGCGGTCGAGGGCGTGCGCGAGGCCCGCCTCGACGTCGCCGAGGGCGCCGACCTGGTGATGGTCAAGCCGGCCCTGGGCTACCTCGACGTGCTGCGCCGGGTGCGCGACGCGGTCGAGGTGCCGGTGGCGGCCTACAACGTCTCCGGCGAGTACGCGATGGTCGAGGCGGCCGCCGAGCGCGGCTGGATCGACCGGGAGGCGGCCATCCTGGAGACGCTGACCTCGATCCGGCGGGCCGGGGCCGACGTGGTCCTGACCTACTGGGCAGCCGAGGCCGCCCGACTCCTCACCCACCGCTGACCCGCCGTGCTGTTACTGATCTGTTGATCAGGTGTATCTCGGTAGGGGTGGGTGGCCGGTCCGGGCGGCCTTAGTCTTGCACTGTCGAGAGGGGCCGGGGGGCCCGGATCGATGATCGGAATCCGGGGGGATTCCACGAACACCGAGAGTGACGCCTCCGCCGGGGGGTGGATGCGCGTCATGATCAAGAAAGAACCCGTTTGAGCGAGCCGGGGGGCCCGCTGAGACGGGTTCTTTCCATGTACGGGCCCGCCGCCGTCCTGTGGGCCGGGGCGAGCTGTCGTACTGGCGCAATTGCGTAGTTGTGACTGGATCAGCAGCGAGGAACCAGTCAGAAGTCTGCAATTGCGCTGTCTCGACAGCACCGGGGCTTCCGCGTGGGCAGGTCGGCGGGCCCTCGGACCGCTGTGCGTGGCCCGCTGAGTCGGTCTCGTGTGCCCCACGGCGCGCTGGGCCGCGTCCTCAGGCACACGACCCGTCACGACCCGATCCGCCGGGCCGGCCCGGACGCACGAGACCCCCGTACGGGACCTGCCGTACGGGGGTCTCGGTCGGTCCGGGGACCCTATGCCTCAGGGGTTCAATAGCTTGTCGATGCAGGCTTGCAGGTTCAGGGACGTGGCGCATTGGAGCTGCGCCTCAGCCTCAGTGAGGGTCTCCTCAACGGGGCCGGCTCCACCGCCACCACCACCGGTACTGCCGGATCCACCGCCACCGCCACCGGCGCCGAGGGCGTCGTCGACGGCACCGCCGACGTTGCCCAGCGGACTGCCACCTCCACCGCCCTCGTTCGCGGGAGGCGTGACCGGGGTGGACCCGCCGTCGTCGGGGGCGGGCGGGGTGCTGGTCGTGCCGCCGCCGGACGTCGAGCCGCCGGACGTCGAGCCGTCGGTCGAGGACCCGCCCGACGACGTACCACCGGTCGGCGCGCCGCCGGAGGTCCCCGCCGGGGCCTGGGGCTGGAACTGCGGCTGGACCGGCCTCGACGGGGCCGCGGGCGAGGGCGTGATCGGGTCGGCCGCGGTGGTGCCGGTGGGGACGCTGGTGAAGTCGCCGCCCAGGTAGGACTCCATCACCGAGATCACGAGGTCGACGTAGGAGTTGCTGTTGTTGTAGCGGAACACCGCGGCCCGTTGGCCGGGGCGCTCGGAGAGGTCGTCGGGGCCCGAGCAGAGGTAGACCCCGGTGGCCAGGGCCGCGTCGTCGATGTCCTGCGGGTTCCGCTCACCGTCACCGTCGGCGTCGACCCCGACCACGGCCCAGGTGGAGGGGATGAACTGCATCGGGCCCACGGCCCGGTCGAAGCGCTGGTCGTCGTCGAACTGGCCGGCGTCGGTGTCGGTGATCCGCGCCGTGCCGTTGCTGCCGGTCAGCGGGACGCCGTAGATGCCGGGCGTGGCCAGGCCCTCGTCGTCGAGCACGTTGCCGCCGTAGCGCCCGTGGTCGGACTCGACCCGTCCGACGGCGGCGATCAGCTGCCACGGGATCGAGCAGGACTCGTCGGCGGCGTTCACCACGGTCGCGGCCCGCTGGTAGGCCGCCAGGGCGGCCGAGGGGATGTCGTTGGTGGAGGCGTTCTGCACCGCCGCCTCACGGCCGCCCAGGCCCAGCCCGCCGGAGCGGCTCGGGGTGGAGAGGCTGGCCGGGGCCTCGATGGCCTGCTCCGGCAGCGTCGAGCCGTCGGGCAACGACCCGGCCTCGGGCAGCGACTCCTGGCCGTCGACGGTCGTCAGCGCGGTCTGGGGCGAGGCCAGGCTGGCGGTCACGGCCGCGGAGAGCAGCGCGAGCGGCAGGAGCGCCGTCGCACGCTGCAGCCGTCGGCGGCGGGGGTCGGACATGCAGAACTCCTCGGTGGACGCGCAGACCTCCCACAAGGCCTGACAGGTGACACAACGCACAAGTGGCGGTCACGTTACGCGCCGGTAGGCCTCAGCGGGATCCTTCCGGCCAGATCGGCGAACACTCGTCCTCCCAGTTCTGCGCCCGTTCGGGGCCGGCCCGGCGCGCGGCCCGGTGTGACGTGCCTCAAACCGGGCCCGCGCGGTTTGGGTGGCGTTGCGTGGCGCGGGAGGATGGGGCCGTGCCCTCCGCCACGCCGTCCAGCACGCCGTCCGCCGCTCCCGCCTCCGAGGCCCTGTTCGCCCGGGCCCGGGCGGTCACGCCCGGCGGCGTGAACTCCCCGGTCCGCGCGTTCGCCGCGGTCGGCGGCAGCCCCCGCTTCATCACCTCGGCGAAGGGCGCCTGGCTCACCGACGCCGACGGCAACGAGATGGTCGACCTGATCTGCTCGTGGGGCCCGATGCTGCTGGGTCACGCCCACCCCGAGGTCCAGGCCGCCGTCCAGGCCGCGGTCGCGCGCGGGACCTCGTACGGCGCCCCGACCGTGCCCGAGGTCGAGCTGGCCGAGGAGATCGTGTCCCGGGCCCCGGTCGAGAAGGTCCGCTTCACCTCCTCGGGCACCGAGGCCTCGATGTCGGCGATCCGGCTGGCCCGCGGGTTCACCGGTCGCGACGTCGTGGTCAAGTTCGCCGGCTGCTACCACGGCCACGTCGACGCCCTGCTGGCCTCGGCCGGATCGGGGCTGGCCACCTTCGCCGTCCCGGGGACGCCCGGCGTGCCCACGTCGGCCACGGAGCTCACCCTCGTGCTGCCCTACAACGACCGCGCGGCCGTCACGGCGGCCTTCGCCGAGCACGGCGACCGGATCGCCTGCCTCGTCACGGAGGCCTCGCCCGGCAACATGGGCGTCGTCCCGCCCGAGCCCGGCTTCAACGAGTTCCTCTCGCGCACCTGCGCCGAGCACGGCGCGCTGTTCGTCTCCGACGAGGTGATGACCGGCTTCCGCGCCAGCCGTCAGGGCTACTGGGGCCTCGACGGCGCCGTCGAGGGCTGGACACCCGACCTGGTCGTCATGGGCAAGGTGATGGGCGGCGGCTTCCCGGCCGCGGCGTTCGGCGGCCGCGCCGACGTGATGGCCCGCCTCGCGCCGGAGGGGCCGGTCTACCAGGCCGGGACGCTCTCGGGGAACCCCGTGGCGACCACCGCCGGGCTGACCACGCTGCGCCTGGCCACCGACGAGGTCTACGACCACCTCACCAAGGCCGGCGAGGTCGTCAAGGCCGGCGTCACCGACGCCCTCGACGCCGCGGGCGTGGCCCACGCGGTGCAGTCCGCCGGCACGATGTTCTCGGTGTTCCTCACCGAGGGCCCGGTCCGGGACTTCGCCGAGGCCTCCCGCACCGACGCCGGGGCGTACGCCGCCTTCTTCCACGCCATGCTCGACCGCGGCGTCTACCTGCCGCCGTCGGCCTACGAGTCGTGGTTCCTCTCCGCCGCGCACGACGACCGGGCGATCCAGACCGTCCTCGACGCGCTGCCCGACGCCGCCCGCGCCGCAGCCGCCGCCCAGGCCACCGCCCAGGACACCGCCGCCCGGGGTCAGGCGTGAGCGCCCCGGCGCCGGGCACCACCCGGACCGTCGTGCACCTGCTGCGCCACGGCGAGGTGCACAACCCGCGCGGGGTGCTCTACGGCCGCCGCGACGGCTTCCACCTCTCGGCCCGCGGCCTGGCGATGGCCGACAAGGTCGCCGAGGCGCTCGGCCACCGCGACATCGTGCACCTGCGGGCCTCCCCGCTGGAGCGGGTCCAGGAGACGATCGCGCCGCTGGCCGCCGTGCGCGGGCTCGAGGTGCGCACCGACGAGCGGGTCATCGAGTCCGGCAACGTCTTCGAGGGCGAGCGGTTCGGCAACGGCCACAACGCGCTCAAGGACCCCCGCACCTGGCGCCACCTCTACAACCCGTGGCGCCCGTCGTGGGGCGAGCCGTACCGCCTCATCGTCGGCCGGATGATGGCCGCGATCCACGACGCCCGCCGCGAGGCCCACGGCCACGAGGCCGTGGTGGTCTCCCACCAGCTGCCGATCTGGACCACCCGGCTGCACGTCGAGGGCCGCCCCTTCCTGCACCTGCCCAAGAACCGCCGCTGCACGCTGTGCTCGGTGACCTCGCTGCACTTCGACGACGAGCGGCTGGTCACCCTGACCTACTCCGAGCCGGCCGCCGACCTGATCCCGGCCGCCGAGCGCGGCCAGGCCTTCTCCTCCGGCGGCACCGAGCAGGCGCCGGGCGAGGGCGGACGATGACCCTCGCCCCCCGGCGTGCCCGGCGCCCCCGCCGCGTCGCGCTCCTCGCCGCCGTCGCCGCGGCGCCGTTGCTCGTCGGCTGCAGCGGCCTGCAGGGCACCGGCGACCTGCAGTACGTCGGCGGGATGGGCAACGTGGTCGAGATCCCCGAGGCCGACCGCGGCGAGCCGGTCGAGCTGAGCGGGGAGTCGATCCAGGGCGAGCCGCTCGACCTCGCCGACAGCCGCGGCGGGGTCACCGTGGTCAACGTCTGGTGGTCCGGCTGCGGCCCGTGCCGCTCGGAGATGCCGATGCTGGTCGCGGCGGCCGACGAGCTGGACGCGACCTTCGTCGGGATCAACACCCGCGACCCCGGGATCGGCACCGCCGAGGCCTTCGAGCAGGAGGTCGGCGTGACCTACCCGTCGTTCTACGACGACACCGCCGCGCCCCTGCTGGCCTTCCCGGCGCCCTACCAGCCGCAGTCGATGCCGAGCACGGTCGTGCTCGACGAGGAGGGCCGGGTCGGTGCGCTGTTCAGCGGCGAGATCCCCTCCGCGCTGACCCTGGAGCAGGTCGTCGACGGGGTGCGCACCGATGGCTGAGTGGTTCACCCAGCAGGCCGCGGCCGGGTCCCTGGCCCTGGCCCTCCCGGTGGCCCTGGTCGCCGGCCTGGTCTCGTTCTTCTCCCCGTGCGTGATCCCGCTGCTGCCCGGCTACCTGTCCTACGCCACCGGCCTGTCGGGAGCCGACCTGGCCGACGGCAAGGCCGCCGACCACCGCGGCCGGATGCTGCTCGGCTCGCTGCTCTTCGTGCTCGGCTTCGCCGCCGTCTTCGTCTCCATCGGCGCCGCCTCCGGCGCGCTGGGCCAGTGGCTGCGCGAGTACCAGCGCGAGATCACCGTCGTCTCCGGCGTCGTGATCATCGTGCTCGGGCTGGCCTTCGCCGGCCTCGTGCCCGCCCTGCAGCGCGAGTGGCGCGTGCACAAGGTCCCGGCCGTCGGCCTGGCCGCGGCGCCGCTGATCGGGATCATCTTCGGCCTCGGCTGGACGCCCTGCATCGGGCCCACGCTCGGCGTCATCCTGACCCTGTCGGTCAACGAGGCCACCGCCGCCCGCGGGGCCCTGCTCTCGGGCGTCTACGCCGTCGGGCTCGGCATCCCCTTCGTCGTCGCGGGACTGGCCTACCGCCGGGCCCTCGGGGCGGTCTCCTTCGTGCGGCGCCACCAGGCCTGGGTGACCAGGATCGGCGGGCTGATGCTCGTGCTGGTCGGCCTCGCGCTGGTCACCGGCGCCTGGGACCAGCTGGTCACCTGGGTCCAGATCCAGCTCGTCAGCGACTTCGAGGTGAGCGTGTGACCACCGAGGTGGAGCAGTCCCAGCCCGCGGCCGGCTCCCAGCCGGAGCCGCCGCAGGCGCCGCCCGCCCGCCGCCCCGGCGAGCTCGGGATCCGTGAGCTCGGCCGCTGGTCGTGGCGCCAGCTGACCTCGATGCGCACCGCGCTGGTGCTGCTGCTCCTGCTGGCGCTGGCCGCCGTACCGGGGTCCGTGGTCCCGCAGGACTCCGTCGACTCGCTGGCGGCCTCCCGGTGGCGCGACGCGCACCCGACGCTGGCGCCGATCTACGAGCGGCTCGGGCTGTTCTCGGTCTACGACTCGCCGTGGTTCTCCGCGATCTACCTGCTGCTGGTGGTGTCGCTGATCGGCTGCATCGTCCCGCGGACGTTCGTCTACTGGCGCGGTCTGCGGGCCCAGCCCCCGGCCGCCCCGCGCAACCTGGCCCGGCTGCCCGAGCACGCGGCGTACCGCGTCTCCGCCTCCCCGCACACCGTGCTCGAGGACGCCCGCCGCGAGCTGCGGCGGCGTCGCTACCGGGTCCGCGTCGACGACGACGCCGGGCCCGAGGGCGGCTGGGTGGCCGCCGAGCGCGGCTACCTCCGCGAGGCCGGCAACCTGCTCTTCCACGTCTCGGTGATCGTCGTGATGGTCGGCTTCGGGCTCGGGGGGCTCTTCGGCTACCAGGGCGGCGTGATCGTCATCCAGGGCACCGGGTTCGCCAACAACCTCTCGCAGTACGACGACTTCAACCCCGGCTCGCTGTTCGAGCCCACCGACATGGAGCCGTTCTCCTTCACCCTCGACGAGTTCAGCGCCGAGTGGATCGAGTCCGGCGCCGGGCGCGGGATGGCCCGCGGGTTCCAGGCCGGGCTGTCCTACCAGGAGAGCCCGGACGCCGAGACCGAGCATTACGACCTCCGGGTCAACCACCCGCTCTCGATCGGCGACACCGACGTGTTCCTGATCGGGCACGGGTACGCCCCGGTGATCACCGTGCGCGACACCGAGGGCGAGGTCATGTACTCGCAGCCGGTCGTCTTCCTGCCCCAGGACCAGGGCCTGCTGTCGTACGGGGTGGCGAAGTCGACCCTGTCGGAGCCCGACGTCGGGCTCGAGGGCCTGTTCTACCCGACCTACGTGATGATCGACGGCGACCCGGTCAACGTGATGGGCGACGACCGGAACCCCACCTTGTCGATGGAGGTCTTCGCCGGCGACCTCGGGCTGGACGACGGCGCCCCGCAGTCGATCTACGTCCTGGACAAGGACGAGGCGCCGAAGGTCACCGAGGAGGACGGCTCGCGCTACCGGCTCGACCTGCAGCCCGGCCAGACCGCCGACCTGCCCGACGACCTGGGCTCGGTCACCTTCGAGGGCGTCGAGCCGTGGACCCGGGTGCAGATCAGCCAGACCCCCGGCAAGGAGCTCGCGCTGGCCGGCGTCGTGCTCGCGCTGATCGGCCTGCTCGGCTCGCTGTTCATCCGTCCGCGCCGGATCTGGGTGCGCGCCCGGAAGGCTGACCAGGGCGGTGGGAGCATGGTGGAGGTGGCCGTGCTGCGACGCTCGAGCGCCGGGCCCGAGCCCGACGACCAGGACGCGGGGCCGGACGAGCTGGACAAGCTCGTGGCCGCCCTCGGAGGACCCGCGGACGGCACCGCCCGCGGAGCAGGACGAGCAGGACGTGCAGGAGAGGACGAGTCGTGAGCGACACCGCATGGGAGATGCTGTCCAACCAGGCCGTCGGAGCGGCGGGGATCGTGTACTTCCTCGCGCTGCTGGCGCACCTGGTCGAGTGGGCCGCGCTCCGTCAGCCCGGCGCCGTGGAGGCCGCGCGCACCACCACGAGCCCCGCCCGCGAGGCCGGGGGCGGCGTCGCCGTCGCGACCGGGCCCGGTGACCTGGCGGGCGCCCCGCCGGCGTCGGCCGCCGCCCAGGCGTCGTACCGGGTGGCGCTGTTCGGGCGCCTCGGCCTGCTGCTGACGATCGTCGCGCTCGTCGCCCACGGGATCTCCCTGGTCGGGCGCGGGATGGCCGCGGACCCCAACCGGGTGCCCTGGGGCAACATGTACGAGTTCACCCTGGCCGGCACCTTCGTGGTCGCCCTGATGTACGTCGTGGTGCGCCGCCGCTTCCGCCTGGACTGGATGGCCCCGCTGGTCGTCGGGTTCGTGCTGGCGGTGCTGATGGTGGCCGTGATCTGGCTGCACAGCCCGGTCGCGCCGCTGACCGAGGCGCTGAACTCGTACTGGCTGGTGATCCACGTCGTCTCCGCCGTGATCGCCACCGGCGCGTTCACCCTGGGTGGGCTGCTCTCCCTGATCTACCTGGTCAAGGAGCGCCGCCCCGACGCCACGACCGGCCTGCTCGGCCGCGCGCCGTCGCTGGCCCGGCTCGACTCGACGTCGTACCGGATCCACGCCTTCGCCTTCCCCGTGTGGACCTTCGCGGTCCTGATCACCGGCCCGATCTGGGCGCACGAGGCCTGGTCGCGCTACTGGAACTGGGACCCCAAGGAGGTGTGGGCGTTCATCACCTGGGTCGTCTACGCCGCCTACCTGCACGCGCGCACCACCGCCGGCTGGCGGGGGCGCAAGGCCGCCTACCTGGCGCTGCTGGGGCTGGCCACGCTGTGGTTCAACTTCATCGGCATCAACTACTTCTCGACCACCAGCCAGCACTCGTACGCCGCCCCGGCCCTGGTCGGCCCGGTCGAGCCGGTGGCGGTCGCGGGCGACGGCGACCCGGGTCCACGGCTGCTGTAGCGCCACCGCGCGCTGTAACGCCGTGTTACATCGTCTGCTGCCGCGCCGTGACGCCGCACCAGGTGAAGTAACAGAGCGTTACAGCTGCGGGTGGGTCGCCGGACGCCCCGGGACGGCCGCGACGAGCTCCAGGACGCTCGCGGCACGCGGTGTCCAGCCGATCATCCGCCGCGCCTTGCTGCTGTCGACGACCTCGTCCCGGTCGAAGACCCGGTACACCGGTTCCTCGTCCGAGATCGGGGCGTGGGTTGCCGGCCCGGTACGCCCGAAGGCGCGTTGGCAGGCCGCGTACGCCTCCATCGCCCCGACGGGCGCGTCGTCGGCGAGGAGGAACGCCTCCCCGTCGAGGTCGGCGAGGTGGTCCAGGACCGCGGCGTACCCCCGCGCGAGGTCGTCGACGTGGACCCAGGACCAGACCTTCTCGACGTCGCCGTAGAACACCGTGACACCGTCCCGGGCCTCGTCCAGCCACCTGGCCAGCAGGGAGCTCCGGCCGTCGCCCCCGAAGACGAACGCCGGCCGCACGATCGTGTGCGCCAGCCCGGACGCACCCAGCCGTGCCTCCAGCTGCGCCCGGGGGTGGTCGGGGTCGGTCGGTGTCCGCTCGTCCAGGACCGGGTGGGTGTGCGCTCCGTACACGGAGCACCCCGTCGTGTACACCAGGTGTGGTGCCCGGCCCGCTTCCTGCAGGGCGAGCAGCTCGTCGAGGAGCAGCTCGTCGCTCTCCGTCGGCCGGCGACCGTCGGCCACCGTGTGGACGACGACCTCGGCCGCGCCCAGCCGGGCCCGGTACGACGCCGGGTCGCCCACGTCGCCGGCGACCATCCGGACGCCGGCCGTCCCGAGGGCCGAGGCCCGCGGCGACCGGGGGTCGCGGGTCAGGCCGACCACCGGGTGACCCTGGGCCACCAGGAGCCGGGCCACGGCCTCGCCGACGTAGCCGGTCGCCCCCGTCAGGAAGGTCTCCACGACCCGCAGGCTACCGGTCGCGGTGACCCTCGGGCCGTGCCGGACGCCGGCCGGCGGGGTCGGCGTCAGCTGTCGGAGTCGTCGCGCTCGGAGCGGCGCTTGCGGTCCAGCTCGCGCAGGAAGTCGTCGTCGTCGTCCGGGCCGCGCGGCGCCGGGGGGCGGGGTCGGCTCGGGCCCTGGGGGCCCTTCGGCCGGCCGGGGAGGTTGCCGCGACCACCGCGTCCGCCACCGGAACCGGGCGTCCCGGGCAGACCGCGCTCCTGCACCAGCCGGACGAGGAAGTACGTCGCGACGGCGAAGAGGAGGAGCACGATCAAGAACTTCACCCCTCCATCGTAGGGCTCTCCTGGTGACGACCTAGGGTGGTCACGTGAAGGAGCTCTTGGTCTACACCGCGCTGCGACTGGTCCTGCTGGCCGCGTCGTTCGGGATCGTCGCCGGGCTGTGGATCGCAGTCACCGGCGGAGTCAGCGTGTTCTGGTGCCTGGTGATCGCGTTCGTGATCAGCGGCATCGGGTCCTACTACGTCCTCAACCCGCAGCGTGAGGCCTTCGCCCGCCGCGTCGAGGAGCGCGCCAGCCGTGCGACCGCGCGGTTCGACGAGATGAAGGCCCGCGAGGACCGCGACTAGCGCGTCGCTCAGCGGCGCTTCTTGCGCTCGATCTGCGAACGGACGCGGGTCTCGGACTGGCCGAGCACCTTGGCCATCAGCGGCACCCGGTTCTTGTAGGCCACGACGGCAGCAGCGACGACGATGAGGAAGATCAGGAATCCCAGCATGCTCCGAGCCTACGTCGCGAGCACGAGCACGAGCGGGACGGCGACGAGCAGCGCCCAAAGCAGCTCGGCCTTGCCCGTGCTGCCCAGGACCGGGATCAGCCCGGGCCCGGTCGCCCCGCCGAGCACGACCCGGCAGGCTGGTCCGGCCACGGCGAGGAAGCCGAGCCCGAGCAGCGCCCACCAGGTGGTCGCGGCGGCCACCGCGACCACCGCGACCGCGGCCAGGCCGACCAGCAGGACGTAGAGGCCACGGGTCCGGGCGTCTCCCAGGCGCACGGCCAGGGTCCGCTTGCCGGCGACGGTGTCGGTCGGGATGTCGCGCAGGTTGTTGGCCACCAGGATCGCGCAGGCCAGCGCCCCGATCCCGGTGCCGGCCGCCCACGCGGCGGCGGGCAGCGACTCGACGAGGACGAAGACGGTGCCGACCACCGCGACCAGGCCGAAGAACACGAAGACCATCACCTCGCCGAGGCCGAGGTACCCGTACGGCGTCGCGCCGCCGGTGTAGAACCAGGCGGCGGCGACGCTGAGCACGCCGACGACCAGGAGCCACCAGGACGCCAGCGCGGCCAGGACCAGGCCCGCGACGGCGGCGACGGCGAACGCGGTGAACGCGGCGCGCTTGACCGCGCCCGGGGTGGCCGCCCCGGAGCCGACCAGGCGCATCGGCCCGACCCGGTCGTCGTCGGTGCCGCGGATGCCGTCGGAGTAGTCGTTGGCGTAGTTGACGCCGACCTGCAGCGCCAGGCTGACCACCAGCGCGAGCAGCGCGCGCAGCGGCGACAGGTCGCCGAGGCCACCGCCCCGGCCCGCGGTCTCGGCCGCGGCGACGCCGACGCCGGCGACCACGGGCGCCAGCGCGGCGGGCAGCGTACGAGGCCGCGCCCCGGCGGTCCACTGGGCCATCGTCGTCACGGGCCGATCCAAGCAGGTCCCTCAGGACGGGGGCGCCGCCGACCCGCTCGGGTGCCGACGGCGGCCCGGAGCGGGGCTAGCGTTCGCCGGGTGACCGCCTACCGCACCGACGACCTCCGGGCCTGGCTGGACGCCCCCGACGCCCCGGCACCGCTGGTCGTCGAGACCTCGGGGTCGACCGGGCGGCCCAAGCGGGTGCTGCTGCCGCGCCGGTCCGTGCTGACGTCGGTGCGGGCCACCGAGCGCCGCCTGGGCGGGTCCGGGGCGTGGGTGCAGGCGCTGCCGGAGGCGTACGTCGCGGGGCTGATGGTCCGGCTCCGGTCGCTGGTCGCGGGGCACGAGGCCAGCCCGGTCGACGCCGGGTGGCCCGCCGGCGACGACTGGTACACCTCGCTCGTGCCGACCCAGCTGCTGCGGCTGCTGGACCGCCCCGACCAGGTCGCGGCCCTGCGCCGGGCGCGGACCGTGCTGCTCGGCGGCGGGCCCGTGGACGCCGGCCTGCGCGAGCGCGCCACGGACGCCGGGGTGCGGGTGGTCGCGACGTACGGCATGGCCGAGACCTGCGGCGGCTGCGTCTACGACGGACGCCCGCTCGACGGCGTCGCGGTGGCGCTGGGCGCCGAGGGACGGGTACGCCTGGGCGGGCCGACGTTGTTCGCGGGCTACGAGGGCGACCCGGGGCTGACCGACGAGGTGCTCGTCGACGGGTGGTTCCTCACCGCCGACGCCGGTCGGCTGGACGAGGACGGCCGGCTGCAGCTGCTGGGACGCCTCGACGACATGGTGGTCAGCGGTGGCGTCAACGTCCCCGGCGCGGTGGTCGCGGCGAGGCTCCGCGCCCACCCGGACGTGCGCGGGGCGGAGGTCGTCGGTGTCGACGACCCGGAGTGGGGCCGGCGGGTGGTGGCCGTGGTCGCCGGTCGGCTGACGCTGGAGCAGGCGCGGGACTGGGTCGCGGACGTGCACCCGC
>JBBSKO010000007.1:0-22860 GCA_038256225.1 Propionibacteriales bacterium
ACCTTCAGCCGGCGGTCCAGTCCCTCGCCGGGGTCGACGAGGTTGACCAGCTCCTCGCGCAGCACCGTGCGGGCCTCGGCGGCGGTGCCGCCCTCGACACGCATCCGGGTGCGGAGCCGGTCGACGAGCTCCTGCGTGGGCGCCACCCCCACGTCCGCCCCGATCAGGACGTCCTCGATGGACTCCCAGGTCTCCTCGTCGAGGCGCTCCCTGCTGAGCAGCGCCAGCAGGCCCCGGCCGAGACCGCCCTGCGAGCCGGCCAGCCGCTGCCGCAGCCGCACGAGGCGGGAGGCGGTGCTCTCCGGCTTGTCCAGGACCGGCGCGGGCGCCTGCGTGGGCTCCGGCTCCAGCTCGGGGACGGTCTCGATCGTGGCCGGCGGCGAGCTGACCTCGACCGGCGGCGCGTCCGGGTCCGTGGGGACGATGACGTCGGTGTGGGTGTCCGGCAGCGGCCCCGGCTTGCGGCGGCGGGTGACCACCAGACCGGCGACGGCCCCCACGAGGAGCACGCCGACGCCGGCGATCGCGAGGATGATGAGGGAGAGGGCTTCCATGCCGGCAATCCAAGCACGGCACCGTCGGCCGCCCTCCCCCGGCGACCCGTCGCGACCACCCGTCCTGGCCGGGGCGTCAGCCGGGTGGGCGCAGCAGCGGCACGACCGCCGTGCGGATCTCCTCGGGCATCGTGGTGACCGGCCGGGCGGGGTCGGTGTCGTCGACGTAGACGTGCACGAAGCGCCCCTCGGCGGCGGCGTGGTCGCCCTCCCCCTGGAACAGCCCGATCCGGTAGACGACCGAGGACCGGCCGACCTTGTCGACGACCAGCCCGGTCTCGATGGGGCGCGGGAAGCCGAGCTCGCGGAAGTAGCGGCACGAGGTCTCGGCCACCACGCCGATCGCGGGCAGCCGCCGCACGTCGAGGCCGGTGGCCTCGTAGAGGTGGGCGTTGACGGCGGTGTCGAACAGCTCGTAGTAGGTCGCGTTGTTCAGGTGCCCGTACGCGTCGTCGTCCCGCCAGCGCGTGGTCACGGTGCGCCAGGCGACGTACTCGTCGCGGTGCGGCGCGGGGGGTCGCTCGCTCATGCCGGCGCGTTCTCCCGGAGCCGCTGGCTGATCACCGCGGAGACGCCGTCGCCGCGCATCGTGACGCCGTAGAGCGCGTCGCCGACCTCCATGGTGCGCTTCTGGTGCGTGATGACGAGCAGCTGCGAGCTCTCCCGCAGCTCCTCGTAGATCTGCAGCAACCGGCCCAGGTTGGTGTCGTCGAGGGCGGCCTCGACCTCGTCGAGGATGTAGAACGGCGACGGCCGGGCCTTGAACAGCGCGACCAGGAAGCACACCGCGACCAGCGAACGCTCGCCACCGGAGAGCAGGGAGAGCCGCTTGACCTTCTTGCCCGGGGGCCGGGCCTCGACCTCGACGCCGGTGGTGAGCATGTCGTCGGGCGCGGTGAGCAGCAGCCTGCCCTCGCCGCCGGGGAACAGCCGGGCGAAGGTCGCGTCGAAGGCACGGCTGACGTCGGCGTAGGCCTCGGTGAAGACCTGCTCCACGCGGACGTCGACCTCCTTGACGATGTCGAGCAGGTCGCGGCGCGTGCTGCGCAGGTCCTCGAGCTGCTCGGTGAGGAACTGGTGGCGCTCCTCCATCGCCGAGAACTCCTCGAGGGCCAGCGGGTTGATCCGGCCCAGCTGGGCAAGGGCCCGCTCGGCGGAGCGCAGCCGCTTGGCCTGCTCCTCCCGGACGTACGGCGTGGTGGCCGGCTCCCCGTCGTCCTCGCCCTCCGCCCCGGCCTGCCCGGTCGTCGCGTCGACCGGCACAGGCAGGTGCGGGCCGTACTCGGCGACCAGCGAGTCGGGGTCCACGCCGACCTCGGCGAGCACCTTCTCCTCCAGCTGCTCGAGGCGCATCCGCTGCTGGGCGCGCGCGACCTCGTCGCGGTGGGCGGTGCCGACCAGCTCGTCGTGCTCGCGCCCGAGCTCGCGCAGGCGGGCCCGGACCGCGACCAGCTCCTGCTCGCGTCCGCGGCGCGACTCCTCGACCTCGCGGCGGGCGGCCGCGGCCTGCTCCAGGGAGACCTCGAGCCGTTCCAGCGCCCAGCCGACGGCGGCCGTCACCGCGGTGGCCGCCCGGCCCTCGCGCTCGAGGCGCGCTCGGCGCTCCGCGGCGCGACGGCGGTTCTCGCGCTCCTGGCGCGCGGCGCGCTCCAGCGAGTCGGCGCGTCCGTTCAGCGCCCGGGCGCGCTCCTCGGAGGTGCGCAGTCCGAGCCGGGCGTCGGTCTCGCCCTGGCGCGCCGTCCGGGCGGCCTCGGCCCGGTCCTCGCGCTCGGTGGTGTCCGGCTCCTCCTCGGGTGCGTGCTCGGCCTGGGCCAGCCGCTCCTCGAGCTCGGCCAGACCGGCCAGGTCACGGTCCCGGGCGGACTCGGCGTCGGCGATGGCCTGGTCCAGGCGCTCGGCCTCGCCGCGCGCGGAGCGGGCCCGCGACCCGTGCTGACCGAGCTCCTCGGCCACCGCGGCCAGGGTGGCGTCCGACTCGTGCAGCCGGGCCAGGGCGACGTCGACGGAGCGCTGGGCCTCGTGCCGCTCGCGCTCCAGGCGGGAGGTCTCGAACCCGAGCCGCTCGGCGGCCGCCGTGGCCTCGCCGAGCTGGGCGGTGGCGTCGTCGACGGCGGCCTGGATCTCGAGCAGGCTCGGCTGTGACGACGACCCGCCCCGGGCCTGCAGCAGGCCGAGCACGTCGCCCTCCCGGGTCACCGCCGTCCAGCGCGGACGCTCCGCGACCAGGGCCCGCGCCGCGGCGAGGTCCTCGACCACGGCCGTGGTCGACAGCAGCCCGGCCAGCGCGGCGCTCATCGCCGACGGCGCCTCGACCACGTCCAGGACGCGGACGGCCCCGGCCGGCAGCGGCTCGGCGTCCCCCGCGGGGTCCGTCGTCCCGGCAGGGGCCGCGACCAGCAGCCCGGCCCGGCCGAGGTCCTCGTCCTTGAGGTGGCGCAGCGCGGCGAGCGCGGCGTCGGGGCCCTGAACCACGACGGCGTCGGCGGCCGCGCCGAGCGCGCCGGCCACGGCGGTCTCGTAGCCGCTGCGCACCGACACCAGCGCGGCCACGGACCCGAGCAGGCCGGACACCTCTTCGGTGGCCGCCAGCAGCGCGCCGGCGCCGTCCTTGCGGGCCAGGCCCATCTCGAGGGCGTCCTTGCGGGCGGCCAGCGACGAGCGGTCCCGGTCGGCCTGGGCGGCCTCGGCCCCGGCCTTGGCCAGCTGCTCCTCCAGCCCGTCGAGCAGGGCCACCGCACTCTCGTGCTCGGCGTCGAGGCCCTCCTCACCTGCGTCGAGGCCGGCGACCCGGGTCTCCAGCGCCGTGTAGTCACGCTGGGCGCGCGCCGCGCGGGCCAGGGCGTCCTCGCGCGCCTGGGCGAGCCGGCCGGTCTCCTCCTCCGCGGCGCGGGCACGCGAGCGCAGGGCGTTGACCTGGCCGTGCAGCCGGGCCAGCCCCTCACGCCGGTCCGCGGCTGCGCGGACGAGGGCCGAGACCCGGCGCTCCTCCTCCGCGGCGGCGTCCTCGGCCTCGCGGCGGGCGGCGACGGCCTGCTCCAGGGCGGTACGGCGCTGCTCGACCTCGGCGGCGATGCGCTGCTCCTGCTCGCGCATCCGCACCGACTCGGCCTCGAGCTCGTCGGGGTCGCGCCCGGCGGCGGGAGCGTTGTCCACCGCCCCGACGGCGTTGCGCCGGCGCTCGGCGGCGACCGAGGCGGTGCCGCGCAGCCGCTCGCGCAGCCCGGTGAGCGACGACTGCGTGTCCTGCGCGGCGGCCAGTGCCGGGAGGTCCTCGCGCAGGGCCGCCTCGAGGGCGGACTCCTGCTCGCGCCCGCGGGCCAGGGCACCCTCCACCTCGGTGCGGCGCTCGACCAGCGCGGACTCGTCGGCGCGGTCCTGCGCCAGGGCCTCCCGGGCCGTCACGAGGTCGTCGGCCAGCAGCCGCGACCGGGCGTCGCGCACCTCGGCCTGCACCGTCGCGGCCCGCCGGGCGACCTCGGCCTGGCGGCCCAGCGGCTTCAGCTGGCGCCGGATCTCGCTGATCAGGTCGGAGAGCCGGTTCAGGTTGCCCTCGGTCGCGTCCAGCTTGCGCAGCGCCTTCTCCTTGCGCTTGCGGTGCTTCAGGACGCCCGCGGCCTCCTCGATGAACCCACGACGGTCCTCGGGGGTGGCGTGGAGGATCGTGTCGAGCTGGCCCTGACCGACGATCACGTGCATCTCGCGGCCGATCCCGGAGTCGCTCAGCAGCTCCTGGACGTCGAGCAGGCGGCAGGACGTGCCGTTGATGGCGTACTCCGAGCCCCCGCTGCGGAACATCGTGCGGCTGATCGTGACCTCGGCGTACTCGATCGGCAGCGCGCCGTCGCTGTTGTCGATGGTCAGCACGACCTCGGCGCGGCCCAGGGGCGGGCGCCCGGAGGTGCCGGCGAAGATGACGTCCTCCATCTTGCCGCCGCGCAGGCTCTTGGCGCCCTGCTCCCCCATCACCCAGGCGAGGGCGTCGACGACGTTGGACTTGCCGGAGCCGTTGGGCCCCACGATGCAGGTGATCCCGGGCTCGAGGGCCAGCGTGGTCGACGAGGCGAAGGACTTGAAGCCCTTGAGGGTCAGGCTCTTCAGGTACACCGCGCGGGCTCCTCGGTCGTGGGCTCAGCCGCCGCTCACGCTACCGCCGGTACGCCCCCGCGCGTCGCAGGCGGGCGGGTCAGACGGGCTGGAGCTGCTCGAAGGACCCGGCCGGGCCGTCCAGCAGCTCGGCGGCGCGGACCGCCACGAGCCGGTCGTTCTCCTCGCTGAGGCGCAGCACCAGCTGCTCCAGCTCGGCCACGCGGGCCCGCAGCCGGGCGTTGTCGCCGCGCAGGTGGGGGTCGGGCGCCTGCGTGGTGAGGTAGCCGGTCAGTGCCTTGGCCATCGGCTCGGTCCCTTCGGTTCACGTCCATCGGACCCGTGACCGGGCCGTCTACCAGCGTGACACCCGACCTGTCCAGGGTCAATCCGGGACGGCGGCGGCCGCCGGCCGGACCCGGCGGCGGCGCGGGACGGGCTGGCAGACCCCGCAGAAGAACGACGAGCGGTTCATGAAGGCGACCCGGCGGATCGGGGTCCCGCACCGACGGCAGGGCCGTCCCTCCTGGCCGTAGGCGTCCAGGGAGCGGTCGAAGTAGCCGGACTGGCCGTTGACGTTGACGTAGAGCGCGTCGAAGGAGGTGCCGCCCTGGGCCAGCGCCTCCCCCATCACCGCCCGGACGTGGCCGAGCAGCTCCCAGGCCTGGGCGCGCGTGAGCCGGTCGCCGGGGCGCTCGCCGTGCAGTCGGCTGCGCCACAGGGACTCGTCGGCGTAGATGTTGCCGACGCCGGAGACCAGCCCCTGGTCGAGCAGGAGCCGCTTGACCCCCGAGGTGCGTCGGCGCAGCCGGGCCACGAACGCGGTGTCGTCGAACGCCGGGTCGATCGGGTCGCGCGCGATGTGCGCGATCTCCGGCGGCAGCTCGGCGCCCCCGGGTGACATCGACAGGCCGCCGAACATCCGCTGGTCGACGAAGCGGAGCTCGCGGGGCCCGTCGAGCACCATCCGCACCCGCAGGTGCCGCTCCGGGGCGGCGTCGCGGGGCTGGACGAGCATCTGCCCGCTCATCCCGAGATGCCCGAGCAGGGCGTCACCGCCGTCGAGCGGCAGCCACAGGTACTTGCCGCGGCGCCGGGCACCCTCGATGACACGACCGCTCAGCGCGGCGGCGAAGCCTTCGGGCCCTCCGGGGTCGCGACGCACCGGGCGGGGGTGCAGCACCTCGACCCGCTCGACGGTACGGCCCACGACGTGGCGCTCGAGGCCGGCGCGGACGACCTCGACCTCGGGGAGCTCCGGCACGTGAGCCGTCAGTCGCCGGTGATGACGGGGGTGACGACGGGGGTGACCGCCAGCATCTCGCCCGCGGCCGGTGCGAGCTCGCCGTAGGCGGTCTCGGCGGCCGACTGCTCGGCCTCCTTCTTCGACCGGCCCGCACCGTTGCCGTAGAGCGCGTTGCCGACGCGCACCTGGGCGGTGAAGGTCTTCATGTGGTCCGGTCCGTCGTCCTCGATGACGTACTCCGGCACGCCGAGGCCGAGCTCGGCGGAGAGCTCCTGGAGCGACGTCTTCCAGTCGAGGCCGGCGCCCAGCGCGGAGGCCTGCTCCATCAGCGGGTCGAAGAGCATGTGGACGACCTGCGCGGAGGCCTCGAGCCCGCCACCGCTGAGGTGGATCGCCCCGATCAGCGCCTCGACGGTGTCGGAGAGGATCGAGGCCTTCTCCCGGCCACCGGTGGCCTCCTCGCCGCGACCCAGCTTGACGTGGTCGCCGACGCCGATCTGCCGACCCACCCCGGCCAGGGCCCGGGCGTTGACGACGGCCGCGCGGAGCTTGGCCAGCCGCCCCTCGGACAGGTCGGGGTGGGTCAGGTAGAGCGTCTCGGTGACCACCACGCCGAGCACGGAGTCGCCGAGGAACTCCAACCGCTCGTTGGTCGGCAGGCCCCCATGCTCGTAGGCGTAGGAGCGGTGCGTGAGGGCGCGCTCGAGCAGCCCGGCGTCCAGGACGGGGTCGCCGAGCGCCGAGCGCAGAGCCGGGTAGGTGGTCAGCGCGGGGTCCGGCTCAGAGCACCTGGCGGCTGGCGCCGCGAGCGCCGTACTGGCCGCAGGCCGCGCAGGCGCGGTGGGGCAGGTGCTGCTCGCCGCAGGCCGGGTTGGCGCAGGTGACCAGGGTCGGCGCCACGGCCTTCCACTGCGAGCGGCGGTGCCGCGTGTTGCTGCGCGACATCTTGCGCTTCGGGACAGCCATCTTCTTCTCCTCAGCTAGCCAGGGGCCCGGACGGGCTCCCGGTGCGGTTCTCGGTCAGTGGGGCGTTGGTGCGGGGTGTGATCAGGGTGGTGCGGCGCGCCCTCAGGGCTTCTCGGGCTCCGCCAGGGCGGTGAGACCGGCCCACCTCGGGTCGATCGGGTCCTCGTGGTGGTGGTCCGGGTCGTCCGCCAGGCGCGCCCCGCAGTCGGGGCACAGGCCGGGGCAGTCGTCGCGGCACAACGGTTGGAAGGGTAGTGCGAGCACCACCGCGTCCCGCAGCAGCGGCTCCAGGTCGAGCAGGTCGTCCTCCAGCACCCGGACGTCCTGGTCGTCGTCGTCCGGGGCACGCTGGTCGTGCTTGTCGGCGTAGACGAACAGGTCCTGCAGGTCCACGTCGATCTCGTCGTGCAGCGGCTCCAGGCACCGCACGCACTCACCGACGAGGTCGGCGTGCGCGGTCCCGGTGACCAGGACGCCCTCCATGACCGCCTCGAGCCTCAGGTCGAGCTCGACCGGTGACCCTTCGACGACCGAGAGGACCTCGATGCCCAGATCTGCCGGCGCCGGGGCGGTGCGGGACACCTCGCGCTGGGACCCGGGTCGACGGCCGAGCTCGCGGGTGTCGAGCACGAGCGGCGCTCGCGGGTCCAGGGTGCTCAGGGTCTTCACTTTCCGTTCCAGACGTGACAGATCAAGAGATGAGCGTACGCGCCCGGCCGGTGACCGGGCAAAACGCCCTGCCCGCACCTCACCTCTCGGTCCGCGCCGCCCGCTCGGCGAGCCGGTCGAGGAGCGCCGCGTGGACGAAGTCGGGCAGCAGGCCCCGCACGTCCCCTCCGAGGCCGGCGACCTCCTTGACGAGGCTGGAGGCCACGAACGACCACTGCGGGTCGGTGGGCAGGAAGACCGTGTCGACGCCGGTCTGGCGGGCGTTCATGCCGGCCATCTGGGCCTCGTACTCGAAGTCGCCGGCGCCGCGCAGGCCCTTGACCAGCGCCTGCGCGTCCTGCTCGGTGCACAGGTCGGTGACCAGCCCGGTGAAGCCGACCACCCGGACACCGGGCAGGTCGACGCAGGCCCGCTCCAGCATGGCGATCCGCTCGCCGTCGTCGAAGAGGCGGTTCTTCGAGGGGTTCACCCCGACGGCGACGACGACCTCGTCGAAGAGGCGGGCGGCGCGGGTGATCACGTCGAGGTGACCGTGGTGGACGGGGTCGAAGGTGCCGGGGCACACGGCGCGGGTCATCACGCGTCCTCGGGTCTCGGCGGCAGGGCGGCGCGACCGTACCAGAGCACGGTCTCGCCGTAGCGCCGCGAGCGCTCGGCCTCCCACCCGGTCGGCCAGGGCGGTTCGGGGCTGCGCGAGGAGCGCTCGAGGACGACCAGCGCGTCGTCGGCCAGCCAGGCGGGCAGGGCACGGAGGTCGCGGGCGAGGTCCTCCTCGGAGCGGGGGTACGGCGGGTCGGCCAGCACCAGGTCGAAGGCGGCCCGCTCCCCCGGCCCGCGGTCCAGGACCGTGCCGACGGAGCCCGTGACGACCTCGGTGAGCCCGTCGAGACCGAGGTCGCGGGCGTTGGCGGCCACGAGCCGGGCGGTGGCGCGGTCGTGCTCGACGGCGGTCAGCGCCGCCGCTCCGCGCGAGAGCGTCTCCAGGCCCAGCGCGCCGGACCCGGCGTACAGGTCGAGGACCCGCAGGTCGCCCCAGCCGCCCCAGACCACCTCGAGCGCCGAGAACAGCGCCTCCCGCACCCGGTCGCTGGTGGGCCGGGTGCGGTCGCCGGGCGGGGTGCGGAGCCGGCGCCCGCCGGCGCTGCCTGCGATGACCCGGGTCACGACTTGTCCATGTAGTCCGCGGCCGTCGAGCGCTCGAGCCCGTCCACGGCACGGGCCAGGTCGGGCGCACCGCTCAACCCGGGGTCGGTGTCGAGCAGGTCCTCGGCGGCCTCGCGGGCCTCGGTGATCGTCTGCTCGTCGCGCAGCACGCGCAGCACCTGCAGGCCCGAGCGCCCCCCGGCCTGGGAACGCCCGAGGACGTCGCCCTCACGGCGCTGCTCGAGGTCCACCCGGCTCAGCTCGAAGCCGTCCCGGGTGGCGGCGACGGCGTCCAGCCGCTCGCGTGCCGGGGTGCCGGGGAGCGCGTGGGAGACGAGCAGGCACAGACCGGGCAGCCCACCGCGCCCGACGCGGCCGCGCAGCTGGTGCAGCTGGGAGACGCCGAACCTGTCCGCGTCGAGCAGCACCATCGCGGTGGCCTCGGGGACGTCGACGCCGACCTCGACGACGGTGGTGGCCACGAGCACGTCGGTGGCACCGCTCGCGAAGGCGGTCATCTGCCGGTCCTTCTCCTCGGCCGGCATCCGCCCGTGCAGCACCCCGACCCGCAGGCCGCGCAGCGGGCCCTCGCGCAGCATCGCGGCGACCTCGTCGACGGCCGACGGCGGCGGGGGCGGCACGCGCGGCGGGGGCGGGGGGCCACCGTCCGGGTCGTCGAAGAGGTCGTCCTCGAACGGGTCGACCTCGGGCAGCTCCTCGGGGGCGTCGTGCTGCCCCGGCTCCTGGACGTCCGGGCTGATCCGGGGGCACACCACGTAGACGCGGTGCCCGGCCGCGACCTCCTCGGCGACCCGCTTCCAGACCCGGTCCAGCCAGTCGGGGTGGTCGGTCAGGTACACCGCGGTCGTCTGCACCGGCGCCCGACCGGCGGGCAGCTCGCGCAGCGTGGAGACCGCGAGGTCACCGAAGACGGTCATCGCGACCGTCCTCGGGATGGGGGTCGCCGTCATCACCAGCACGTGCGGCGGGGTGCCGGCCTTGTCGGTCAGCGCGGCACGCTGCTCGACGCCGAAGCGGTGCTGCTCGTCCACCACCACGAGGCCGAGGTCGGCGAAGGAGACCCGGTCCTCGAGCAGGGCGTGGGTGCCGACGACCAGCCCGGCCTCGCCGCTGGCCAGGCGCAGCAGGGTCTCGCGGCGCCGCGCGGTGCTCATCGACCCGGTCAGCAGCTCGACCCGGGTGGCCCCCGCGGGGCTGCCCAGGGCTCCGCCGTCGGCGAGGTCCCCGAGCATGGCGCTGATCGAGCGGTGGTGCTGCTGGGCGAGCACCTCGGTCGGGGCCAGCAGGGCCGCCTGCCCACCGGAGTCGACCACGCGCAGCATCGCGCGCAGCGCGACGAGGGTCTTGCCGGAGCCGACCTCGCCCTGCAGCAGCCGGCTCATCGGGTGCGGGCGGGCCAGGTCGGCGGCGACCTCGTCGCCGATCCGCTGCTGCCCCCCGGTGAGCTCGAACGGCAGCCGGGCGTCGAAGGCGGCCAGCAGCTCGCCATCGCCGCCGTCGCGGGGCCGCGCGCCCAGGGCCATCACGGCCCGCCGCCGCCGACCGAGGACGACCTGGGTGACCAGGGCCTCCTCGAACCGGTAGCGGCGGCGCGCCTGCGCCACCTGGTCCTGCTCGTCCGGGGCGTGGATCCACTCCAGCGCCTGGTGGGCGTCGAGCACGTCGTAGCGCTCGCGCACCGCGGGCGGGACGACCTCGGGCAGCTCGTCGACCACGGAGCGCGCGAAGGTCACGGCCCGCTGGAGGTCCCAGTGGTCGACGCCCTTGGTCAGCGGGTACAGCGGGTAGAGCCCGCGGATCTGGTCGGCCGTGGCCCGGGTCTCCTCCTCGTCGACCCAGCCGAAGACCAGCATCGTGGGGTTGGTCAGCTGCCACTCGTCGCGGAAGCGACCGGCCTTGCCCAGGAAGAGCCCGGTCCGGCCGACCTCCAGGCGGCCGGCCTGCCACTTCGAGACGTGCGCGCTCTTGGCGAAGAACGTCATCGAGAGCGACGGGCCGGAGGTCTTGAGCCGGGTCTCCAGCCGGAAGGCCGGCTTGCCGGTGCGGCGGTCGGTGTAGGAGTGCACCTTGCTGTGGACGATCTCCCCGATCACCGTCAGCAGCTGCCCCTCCTGCAGGTCGGCCACCCGGGTCAGCTCCCCGGTGCGCAGGTAGCGGCGCGGGTGGTGGGCGAGCAGGTCGCCGACCGTGCGCAGGCCGAGGCCCTTCTCGACCTTCTCCCGCTTGGCCTTCTTGTCCCCCATCACCGCGGCGACCGGGGTGCTCAGCGCGATCACGACGTCCTCCTCCCGCGCCGGGCCGGGACGGCCCGCACGCTCACTCCACCGCCAGCATCAGCGCGTACCGGTCCTGGCCGCCGTCGAAGACGGTGACGTCAACCACGGGGTGCTCGGCGGCCAACCACGCCGCGGTGCGCTCCCCGAGGTCGGGCGGCGCGGCCGCGGGAGCGCCGACCACGACCGTGACCAGCTCCCCGCCACCGGCCAGCAGCCGCCCGAGCACGTCGGTGGCCACCGCGTGGGCGTCGTCGCCCACCACGACGTAGTCGCCCGCGACCATGCCGAGCACGTCCCCCGGCGCGCAGGGCCCGGCCATCGTCATCGCCCGCTCGGTGGCCACCGTGATCGCGCCGTGCCGCACGTGGCGCGCCGTGGCGGTCATCTCCACGACGTCGCGGTCGAACGAGCGGCCGGGCTCGTGCACGGCCATCGCGGCCAGGCCCTGCACCTGCGCCTCGGTCGGGATGACCGCGACGCGCAGGCCGGAGTCGGCCTCCGCGGCCTCGGCGGCGGCCCGGGCGACCCGGACCGCGTCGACGTCGTTGGCGAGCACCACCACCTCGGAGGCCCCGCACCCGGTGATCGCGGCGAGCACCTCGGCACTGGAGGGCTGGTGGCCGGGCCCCCCGCGGACGACCGTGGCGCCGGCGTCGGCGAACAGACGGTCCAGGCCGGGACCGGCGGCGACCGCGACGACCGCGCGGCCGGCGCGGTCCCGGTCGCGACCGGGAGGGGTGCGGGGGGTCAGGACCTGCTCGGCGAAGTGGGTGACCCGGACCCGGTGGGGACGCCCGGCCTCGATCCCGGCCTCGACGGCGGCACCGACGTCGTCCACGTGGACGTGGACGTTCCACAGGCCGTCGCCGCCCACCACCACGAGCGAGTCGCCGAGCGCGGCCAGCCGCTCGCGCAGCACGGGCACCGCCTCGGCCGGGGCGTCGAGGAGGTACATCACCTCGTACGACGGCCCGTCCTCGTGCAGGTCCGCGCCGGCGGCCGGGACGTCCCCGCCCCCGTGACCGGGCCCGGGGGCGGGATCGGGCGTCGGCAGGGGCACCGGGATCCTCGGCCCCCGGGGCGGACGGGGCGGACGCCGGCCGGTCGAGGCCGTCTCGGCGGCGTCGAGGAGCACGCACAGCCCGCGCCCCCCGGCGTCGACCACGCCGGCGCGGGCGAGCACGTCGAGCTGGTCGGGCGTGCGGGCGAGGGCGGCGCGGGCCGCGGCGGCGGCGGCGGTGACGACCTCACCGGTCCGGGCGTCGGGGTCCGAGGCGCGCTCGACCGCGGCGTCGGCGGCCGCCCGGGCCACGCTCAGCATGGTGCCCTCGACCGGGATGCCCACGGCGGCGTACGCCGCGTCGGCGGCGCGCGCCAGCGCCTCGGCCATCACCACCGCGCCGCGCTCGTCGGCACGGGCGCGACCGATGCGGCGCACGACCTCCCCGAGCATCTCGCTGAGGACGACCCCGGAGTTGCCCCGAGCGCCGAGCAGCGCCCCCCGGGCCAGGGCGGTCAGCGCCGCCTCGCGGCCCGCGTCGGCCTCGCGGGCCGCCGTGAGGGCGTCCCGGGCCGCCGAGACCGTGAGGTGCAGGTTGGTGCCGGTGTCGCCGTCGGGGACCGGGAAGACGTTGAGGGCGTCGATCTCCTCCCGCGCCGCCCCGAGGGCGTCGGTGGCGAGGTCGACGAAGCGTGCGAGCGTGCGCAGCGCGATCGTGCCCTCGAGCGGGATCTCTTCCATGGCGAGGGCCAGCGTAGGGTGGGGCACCGACGTCCGTGGTGCTCGGCCACCGGCCGCCGCCGCACGATTTCGACGCCTGCTCGGTCGTCGGATACGCTAGGGCGGTTGCCCGTCGTCGGGCTCACACACTTTTCACCGAACCGTTCAGGAGACAAACCCGTGGCTGCCGTCTGCGACCTCTGCGACAAGAAGCCGACCTTCGGCAACAACCGCCCCTGGTCGCGCAAGATCACCAAGCGCCGTTTCGACCCCAACATCCAGCGGGTCCGCGCCACCGTGAACGGGACCCCGAAGCGTCTCAACGTCTGCACCCGCTGCATCAAGGCCGGCAAGGTCACCCGCTGACCCTGCCCGCCCGCTGAGGCCGCCCCCGACTCGTCGGGTGGCGGCCTTCGTGCGTCCTGGCCCTGCGTCGATCGCCCGGCCCGGGGTGGTCATGGCCCCATCAATTCATTCATTAGTCGCTCACTATTGTAACCTTTGGGCTCCTGTCGTCCTGCCGAACAAGGTGTGCCATGTGGATCGTCCTTCTCTTCGCCCTGGCGGGCGGCCTCGCCCAGCTCGTCGACGGCACGCTCGGGATGGGGTTCGGGGTCACCTCGGCCACCGTCCTGCTGTTCATGGGGGTGGCCCCGGTCACGGCCAGCGCCGCCACCCACGCCGCGAAGCTGCCGACCACCCTGATCAGCGGCCTGTCCCACTGGCGTGAGGGCAACGTCGACTCCGGGGTCCTGCTCCGCGTGGCGATCCCCGGCGCCGTCGGCGGCTTCCTCGGCGCGGTGGTGCTGACCAACATCAGCCTGGCGTCGGCCGAGGGGTTCATGTCCGGCCTGCTGATCTTCTTCGGCCTGGTCATCTTCGCCCGGTTCGGCCTCGACCTGCGCCTGATCCCGGTGCCGCGGTCGGGCGACACCGCGAGGTGGCTCGCCCCGATCGGCCTGCTCGGCGGCTTCGTCGACGCCACCGGCGGCGGCGGCTGGGGCCCGGTGGTCACGCCGAGCCTGATGACCGTCACCCGCCGCGAGCCGCGGCACGTCGTCGGCACGGTCAGCGCCGCCGAGTTCGTCGTGGCCGTCTCGGTCTCCTTCGGCTTCCTCACCGGCGCCGCCCAGCACGGCATCCCGTGGCTCCCGGTGATCGGCCTCATGATCGGCGGCGTGATCGTCGCCCCGATCGCTGCCCGGCTGGCCGGACGGCTCCCGCACGCCCCGATGGGCACGCTCGTCGGCGGCCTGGTGGTCCTGGTGAACGGGGTCAACGTGGTGGCCGCGCTCGGCGGCCTGCCGGGCTGGGTGGACGCCGTCCTGGTCGGTCTCGCGATCGTGGTCACCGCCGTCGTGGCCCGCGCTGCCTGGCGGCGCGAGAAGCGGGGCCGGGAGGACGAGGCCCTGCTCACCGTGCCCTGACCGGGCTGCTCCCTCCGGGCACGGGGCGGCGGGACCGCCTCAGAAGTGGGTCCACCCGGTGGCGCCCTCGTAGGCGGCGCCGTCGACGGTGACCTCCCCGGGCGTGCCGCCGTCGAGCACCTCCCCCACGACCGTCCAGCCGTCGGGGACCTGGCCGGGTGGGAACGTGGCCAGCAGACCGTGATCGTCTCCGCCGCCGAGGACGAACGACAGCGGCTCGGCACCGAGCGCCGCGCCGACCGTGACCAGCGGCTCAGCCACCTCCAGCGTCGCGGTCCGCACGTCGATCGCGACGCCCGACCCGGCGGCGAGGTGCCCGACCTCCGAGAGCAGCCCGTCGGAGACGTCGATCATCGACGTCGCGCCGGCCTCCGCGGCGGCGGGCCCGGCGTCGTACGGCGGGGTCGGGCGCCGGTAGGCGTCGACGAGCACCCGGGGCGAACGGAACCCGCGGGAGAGCACGGTGAGGCCGCCGGCGGCCCAGCCCTGCCGGCCGACCAGGGCCAGCAGGTCCCCCGGCTCCGCGCCCGAGCGGAGCACCGGCGACTGCGTGCAGGTGCCGAGCACGGTGACCGCGACCACGACCTGGTCGGCGCGCGTGAGGTCGCCGCCGACGATGCTGGCCCCGACCAGGCCGCACTCCTCGGCGAAGCCGGCGGCGAGGTCGAGCGCCCAGGCGACCGGCAGGTCGGCCGGGGCGGCCAGGCCGATGGTCAGCGACGTGGCCCGGCCACCCATCGCGTTGACGTCGGAGATGTTCTGCGCCGCCGCGCGGTGACCGACGTCGGCGCCGGACGCCCAGTCGCGACGGAAGTGGCGCCCCTCGACCATCAGGTCGGTGGACACCACGACGTGCCCGGTGCGCACCCGCAGGACCGCCGCGTCGTCCCCCGGACCCACCAGGACGTGCTCGCCCTGGGGGAAGAGCGCGGTGAGCTCGGAGATCAGTCCGAACTCCCCGACGTCGGCGAGCGTGGCGTCAGCGGGGAGGGCCATGACCCCTATCCCACCAGAGGCCGCTGCGCGGTAGGTTGACCCGGGTCACCACCAGCGTGGTCGACCCGTCGTGGCTCCCGGGGCCCCGACGACCCACCCGTCTCAACGAGGAGATCCCCATGGTCGTCCAGGCCTACATCCTGATCCAGACCGACGTCGGCAAGGCCGCCGAGGTCGCTGCTGCCATCGCGCAGGTCAAGGGCGTCACGCTGGCCGAGGACGTCACGGGCCCGTACGACGTGATCGTGCGCGCCGAGGCCCGCAACGTCGACGAGCTCGGCCAGCTCGTGGTCTCGCGGGTGCAGAGCCTCGACGGGATCACGCGCACGCTGACCTGCCCCGTCGTCCACATCTGACCCGCCGCCCGAGGTGACCCGGTCCCGCCCGAGCCGCCGTGCCGCGGTCGTCCTGGCGGGCACCCTCGGGGTCGTGCTCGCCCTGAGCGGCTGCTCCGGCCCGGTCGACGTCGACGTCACCGACCTGGACCCCGAGCAGCAGGCGGCCTGCGAGCAGCTGATGGACGCGCTGCCGGACCGGCTCGAGGACCTCGGCGAGGGCGGTCTGGACCGGGTCGAGGTCGACCCCGCCGACGCGACGGCGGCGGCCTGGGGCGACCCGGCGGTGGTCGTCACCTGCGGCGTGGACGCCCCCGAGGGCTACGACCGGTTCCAGCTCTGCCAGGAGATCGACGGCGTGGGCTGGTTCGTCGACGACGCCGACCTGCAGGACGAGCCGACCGAGGTGACCCTGACCGCCGTCGGCTACCGACCGCGCGTCTCGCTGGTCGTGCCGGCGGAGTACTGGCCGATGGGCGGCTCCTCGGTCGCCGCCGCGGTCGCCGGCCCGGTCCTCGACGCGACCGACCTCGTCGACGCCTGCCGCTGAGGCGGACCGCCCGGCCTCCGGCGTCCGGCGCGGGCCTCAGCGCAGGCCTCAGCGCAGGCCGGTGTCCCGGGCCAGAGCGAGCCGGATCAGCCGGTCGACGAGGTCCGGGTAGGAGAGGCCCGTCGCCGCCCACATCTGCGGGAACATCGAGGTCGGGGTGAACCCCGGCATCGTGTTGATCTCGTTCACCACCAGGGACCCGTCCGGCATCACGAAGAAGTCGACCCGCGCCAGGCCCTCGCAGCCGACCGCGGCGAAGGCCTGCGCCGAGAGCGTGCGGACCCGGGCCGTGAGCGCGGGGTCCAGGTCGGCCGGGATCACGGTGCGGGTGGACTGCTCGGGCAGGTACTTGGCCTCGAAGTCGTAGAAGTCGTGGTCGTCACCGACCAGCACCTCCGCCGGGACGCTCGTCTCAGGTCCCGCGCCGGATCCGCCCGCATCGTCGGGGAGGCGGTCCAGGACGCCGCACTCGACCTCGCGGGCACCCTCGGCGGCCAGCTCGACCAGCACCTTCGGGTCGTGCTCGAAGGCACCCTCGAGCGCGCGGCGCACGGCGTCGGCGTCAGTGACGTCGCCGACCTTGGCGATCCCCATGCTGGACCCGCCACGGGCGGGCTTGACGAAGACCGGCCGACACACGCCGGCCCCGTCGTCGGCGAGCCCGAGCAGGCGGGCGAGCACGTCGTCGGTGTCGGCCTGCCAGGCGGCGCGGGTGACCGTGACGCTCGGCATCACCGGCAGCCCGGCGTCCCGCAGCACCACCTTGAGGAAGGCCTTGTCCATGCCAACCGCGGAGGCCAGGACGCCGGCACCGACGTAGCGCACGCCCGACATCTCGAGCATGCCCTGCAGCGTGCCGTCCTCGCCCCAGGGCCCGTGCAGCAGCGGGAACACCACGTCCACCTCGCCGAGGGTGCGGGGCGGGGACCCGGGATCGGTGACGACGAGCCCGGCGCGGCCGTCGGGGTCGCCGCCGGGTGCCAGGCTGAGGGGCGCGCCCCCGGCGTCGACGGCGGGGAGCGCGTCGGGCGTGGTGATCCGCAGCCGCTCGGGGTCCCCCGACTCCAGCACCCACCGCCCGTCGGGCGCGATGCCGACCGGGACCACCTCGTAGGCCTCCGGGTCGATCGCAGCCAGCACGCTGCCCGCGGTGACGCAGGAGATCGCGTGCTCGCTGGAGCGTCCACCGAAGACGACGGCGACGCGTGGCTTGAGGCTCTGGCCAGGCGCAGGGGGCTCCGGGGTCACCGCACGGACCCTAGCGTTCCTAGGATCGGGGGATGCCCGACGACGCGCCCGTGCCCGCACCCGCCGACCGACCCCTGCACCCCGCCACGCTGGCGGTGACCGCCGGCCGCCCGAAGGACGATCCGGACGCGCCGCTGAACGAGCCGCTCACGATGGCCTCGACCTACGTCGCGGGCGGCGAGCGGGAGTACGGCCGGTACGGCAACCCCACCTGGCAGGCCTTCGAGGCCGCGCTCGGTGCCCTCGAGGGCGGCCGCTGCCTGGCGTTCTCCTCCGGGATGGCGGCGGTGTCGACCGTGCTGGACCTGGTCGGGCAGGACGGACGGGTGGTGATGCCGCAGCACGCCTACCTGGGCAGCGTGGCCTACCTCGGCGACCTGGAGGCCCGGGGCCGGGCGCGCAGCGTCCTGGTCGACATGACCGACCTCGACGCCACCCGCGCCGCCTGCCAGGACGCCGCGCTGGTCTGGGTGGAGTCCCCCACCAACCCTGCTCTCGAGGTCACCGACGTGCGCGCCGTGACCGAGGCCGCGCACGCGGCCGGGGCGTACGTCGTGGCCGACAACACCTTCGCCACGCCGGTCCTGCGCCGTCCGCTCGAGGACGGCGTCGACCTCGTGCTGCACTCGGCGACCAAGTACCTCGCCGGCCACAGCGACGCCCTGATCGGGGCGGTGGTGACCCGTGACGACGAGCTCTTCGACGTACTGAAGAAGCGCCGCGACCTCGCTGGAGCCGTGCCCGGCACGCTGGAGGCCTGGTTGGCGCTGCGCGGCCTGCGCACCCTGCACCTGCGCGTCGAGCGGGCCCAGGCCAACGCGAAGGTGCTGGTCGAGCGCCTCCGCGAGCACCCCGCGGTCGCCGAGGTGCGCTACCCCGGCTTCGGCGGCATCGTGTCGGCCGTGCTGGCCCAGGGCGAGATGGCGGCAGACCTCCTCCCCCGCAAGACCCGCCTGTGGGTGCACGCGACCTCCCTCGGCGGGGTCGAGTCCACGCTGGAGCGCCGTCGCCGGTGGAAGGGAGAGGCGCCCACCATCCCCGAGGGCCTGGTCCGTCTGTCGGTGGGCATCGAGGACGTCGAGGACCTCTGGGCCGACCTGCGCCGGTGCCTGGACGGGCTGGTCTGAGGACTGCGGGGAGTATTTCTACCGCGGACCGGAAGCGGAACATCGCCTGACCCGGCTGGGCCCTTTGGCATCTTTTTCCTAGTCCGACCCGGGAAAAATGGGGGTTTCACGTGCCGGCACCGCTTACTCCACTGCGCGACGACTCACCTCTCGGGTCCGAGCGCGTCAACGTCGCGTCCCGGGTGGCCTGGCTGCTCCGGATGGCGCGCCTGAGCGCCGGCGGCGGTCACAGCCAGGCCGCCGTGGGCACCGCCCTGCGGGCCACGGGCGTGCGTACCCACGCCCGGCTGATGTCCGAGGTCGAGAACGGCAAGGTCCGCCACGGCCGCATCATCGACGGCTACGAGCGCGCCCTGGGGCTCCGCGAGGGTCAGCTGCGGGCTCCGGTCGACGTGCTGTGCCGCGCGCTCCCGGGAGGTCCGACGGACCGCGACGACGCGAGCCGGGCGATCGGTGGTGACCACCTCGGGGTGCAGGAGATCTCCGAGCGCGGGGAGCGGGTGCGTCGCCCCCGCCGCAGCGGTGGCGCGTGGCTCTCCTGGGCCCGGGCGATCACGGCGCCGGAGGCGCGCGGGTTCCCGACCTGGGTGGCGGCCCCCTGGTTGGACGAGCTGGTCGACGAGCTGGGCCGCAGCGTCGGCACCGCCTACGTCACCCGCTACGAGGCGCTCAGCCTGCTCCGGGCGAGCCCGTACGGGCACCTCGTGCTCGAGGCGGCCCGTCGCGCCGTGGCGGACCCGCACGCGCAGGTGCTGGTCGACACCGTCTCGGCCACGGCCGACCGCCCCACCCTCGACGTGCTGCGCTGGGCAGCCGAGCTGCTCACCGACCACCGCCCGATGGCGGTGCGTGCGGCCTCCCACGCCCTGCTCGACGTCGCCGCCACCGGCGGCGGCGAGCCCGAGCACTGGGACCTGCTGGTGGACCCGCTCGTCGCGGCCTACGAGCGGGCCGTCGCCCGCGGCGACGCCGGGTGGCACCACACCCTGTCCGGCGTCGTGACCGCGCTGCCGGAGCGCCAGGCGCAGGCCGTGACCGCCCGGTTGTCCCGCCCGCCGGCCACCGCGGCGTCACGCGCCTCCCTGGGCGAGCGCACCCAGGGAGACCGGAGGTGGCGCACCGCCACCGAGCTGGCGGAGCGGGTCGCCGAGCCCGACAACCTCCCCGACCGTCCGTTGCTGGCCCGGCTGCTGTTCGAGGTCATCCACGACCAGCGGCCCCGCCACCACTTCACCGCGACCATCCTGCTGGTGGCCGTCCCCTTCGCCCACCGCGTCGTCGAGGTGCTGCACGACCACGCCGTGCGCGAGGCCTCCGACCGCGACCGCCACACGATCCTGTTCCGTCTCGCCCAGATGGCCCCCAGCCCGGGCCTCGGCACGATGCCGGCCCTGGCCGCCGGCGACGTCGCGGACCTCTCCGCCCGCGCCGTGCTGCTGGCGCACGGCGGCCAGCGCGTCGAGCGCGAGGTGCTCGACGTCCTGATGGCCCGCGGCCACCGGCGACGGGCGCTCTACGCGGCCGGGATGACCCAGGACCCGTGGCTGGACAAGGTGGTCCACGCCGACGAGTACCCCGACGAGGTCCGCGGGGCGGCACGCTGGTGGCAGGAGCGGGACGGGCTGGTCGACGACCTGCCCGGGCCACGTTGACGGTCACCCTGGCGGGCATGCTGACGGGCGCCGCAGGGCGCCCGCGGCCGTGGCCCGGGTCCCGGTCCGGTCAGTCGGTCTCGGCCTTCGGGTCCCGGTTGATGAACGCGTCCATCATGTCGAAGGGCGTCGTACGGCCGGCGACGACGGCGTCGACCTGGTCGGCGATCGGGGCGTCGACGCCCCAGCTCCGTGCGAGCGCCAGCAGCGACGAGCACGACTTCGCACCCTCGGCCACCTGGCGGGTCGAGGCGAGGATCTCCTCGGTCGACATGCCCTGGCCGAGCTTCTCGCCGAAGGTCCGGTTCCGCGAGAGCGGCGAGGAGCAGGTGGCCACCAGGTCGCCGAGACCGGCTAGGCCCATCAGGGTCAGGGGGTTGGCTCCCATCCGCGTGGCCAGCCGCGCCGTCTCCGCCAGGCCCCGGGTGATGAGCGAGGCGGTCGTGTTGTCGCCGAAGCCGAGTCCGACGGCCATCCCGACGCAGAGCGCGACGACGTTCTTGTAGGCGCCGCCGATCTCGCACCCGACGACGTCGACGCTGGTGTAGGGCCGGAAGGCCGCGGTGTGGCAGCGGGCCTGGAGCCGGCGCGCGACCTCCTCGTCGGCGCAGGCGACCACGGAGGCCGCCGGCTCGCGCCGGGCGATCTCCTTGGCGAGGTTGGGCCCGCTGAGGACGCCGATCCGCTCCGGGCCGGCACCGGTCACCTCGGCGATCACCTCGCTCATCCGCTTCACGCTGCCCAGCTCGACGCCCTTCATCAGCGACAGGAAGACCGCGTCGTCCGGCACGTGGGGCGCCCAGCCGGCGAGGTTCTCGCGCAGGCTCTGTGAGGGCGTGGCCAGGACGACCACCTCGGCGCCCTCGAGCGCCCGTGCCACGTCGGAGGTGGCGCTGACCCCGCGGGGGAGCTCGATGCCGGGCAGGTAGTCGGCGTTCTCGCGGTCCCGGTTGATCGCCTCGGCCTGCTCGGGGCGCCGCGACCAGAGCGCGACCTCGTTGCCGGCGTCGGCGAGCACGATCGAGAAGGCGGTGCCCCACGAACCGGCACTGAAGACGGCGACCTTGCCGTGGCCCTGCGTGGTTGCTGCGTCGGTGGTCACGCGTCTCCGTCCTCCCGGGCCTGCTCGGCACGGTGCCGTCGCAGGTCGAAGCGGTCCGCGGGCGGCTGCTCGCCCCGGATGTCGGCCACGAGGCCGGTGATGGCGTCCATGATCTCCTCGGTGGCCTGCGCCACGTGCCGCGCCGTCACGGGTCGTCCCGCCAGGTGGGCCAGGTCCAGGGGTCGACCGACCTTCATCGTGACCAGGGTCCGCGGCAGCAGGGACGGCGTGCGGGAGTAGGGCGCCAGCAGGTCCTGCGGACCCCACTGGCCCACCGGGACGACCGGACAGCCGGTCTCCAACGCGATCCGCGCCGCACCCGACTTGCCGGTCATCGGCCAGAGGTCGGGGTCACGCGTGATCGTGCCCTCGGGGTAGACGACCACGCACTCGCCGGCGCGGACCGCCTCGACCGCGGCGGCGTACGCCCCGACGGCGTTGGCGGTCGCCCGCTCGACGGGGATCTGGCCTGCGGAGCGGAGGAAGAAGCCCAGCGCCCGCGTGCGGAACAGTCCGGACTTGGCCAGGTAGCGCGGGATCCGGCCGTGGTCGTAGACGAGGAGCGCGGAGGTGAGGGGGTCGGCGTGCGAGAGGTGGTTGACCACGACCACGCAGCCGCCGGTGGCCGGGATGTTCTCGCCGTCGATCCACCGGCGGCGGGTCAGGACCAGCAGGACGGGCTTGACGAGCACCACGATGACGGTGAAGGCCCAGCCCCGTCGCTGCTGCAGCTTGCGGACGCTCACGTGCTCCCTCCCTCCACGCCTCCGGCCGGGGGCGGGGACCGGCGCGCCGGTCGGGACGCAGGTTACCGCCGCCGGGCCGACCCGGACGCTCCGACGCGACGACGGTGCGCTCCCGTCGGGCACGGCGACCTGAGAGGATCGTCGCGATGGCCTCCCACGACACGCCCGACCCGTCCGACACGCCCTCCACCTCGTTCGTGGCGATCCTGCCCGTCAAGCCTCCGCGGGTGGGGAAGTCCAGGCTGGGGGACGTCGAGGACGTCCGGCGCCGTGACCTCGCCGGGGCGTTCGCCCTGGACACCGTGACGGCCGTGGTGGCGTGCGCCGAGGTGGCGGAGGTCCTCGTCGTGACCGACGACGCCGCGTTCTCGCGCGACCTCGTCGCCCTGGGCTGCGCCAGCATGCCGGACGGTGACACCCACGACCTGAACGCGACCCTGCAGCAGGCCGCGCTCGAGGCGCGGCGTCGGTGGCCGCACCTGCAGCCGGTGGCGATCTGCGCCGACCTGCCCGCGCTGCGACCCGACGACCTCGGCGCCGCCCTCCGGGTGGCCTCGGCGGGGGGCGCGTGGTTCGTGGCCGACGCCGTCGAGGTCGGCACCACCCTCTACACCGCGCCGTACGACGGGTTCGCCCCCCGCTTCGGGGTGGGCTCACGGCTGGCGCACCAGGCCTCCGGCGCCCGGGCCGTGACCGGCGGTCTCGCCACCCTGCGCTGCGACGTCGACGACCTGGCCGACCTGCGCCGGGCGCTGTCCCTCGGTGTCGGGACGCACACCGCCGCGGTGGCCGCCCCGCTCGCCTGACCGGCGGGGCGGCGCGCCGTCAGCTGGAGGAGCTGCCGCTCCCGTTCGACGTCGTGGACGTCGTGGAGCCGGTCGCGCTGCTGGAGCCACCGGACGTGGAGGCACCGGCCGAGGACCCGTCAGCGGTCGACGAGGCCGGCGTCGACTCCGTGGCGGCGGACCTCGTGGCCGGTGCCGGGCTGGACGACGTCGT
>JBBSKO010000008.1:0-21894 GCA_038256225.1 Propionibacteriales bacterium
CCGCTCGAGGGCACCGTCGACGCCCCGATCGGGCGGCACCCCGGCACCTCCGACCACCGCTTCGCCGTGGTGGCCGACGGTCGGCCGAGCGTCACGCACTACGAGACCCTCGAGGCGCACCGCTTCGCCAGCCTGCTCGAGGTGCACCTCGAGACCGGCCGCACCCACCAGATCCGGGTGCACATGTCGGCGTTGAAGCACCCGTGCGTCGGGGACCTCACCTACGGCGCCGACCCCGTGCTCGCCCAGCGGCTGGGGCTGCGCCGCCAGTGGCTGCACGCCGTGCGCCTCGGCTTCGAGCACCCGGCGACGGGGGAGCAGGTCGAGTACTCGACCGAGTACCCCGCCGACCTGGACAGCGCCCTGGACGTGGTCCGCGGGCTGTGAGCCCCGACCTCGTCCTGCGTCCCGGCACGCCCGGGGACCTGGCCGCGGCGGCCGAGGTGCACCTGCGGGCGCGCCGGGCCGCGGTGCCGGCGATGCCGCCCCCGGTGCACCACGACGACGCCGTGCGCGCCCACCTGGGGCGCACCGACCTCACCGCCTACGACCTGTGGCTGGCCGAGGTCGGTGACCGGGTCGTCGGCTACGTCCTGCTGACCGACACCTGGCTCGACGACCTCTACGTCGACCCCGCCCACCAGGGCCAGGGCGTCGGCAGCGCGCTGCTGGACGTCGCCCGCGCCGTGCGGCCCGGCGGCTTCGACCTGTGGGTCTTCGCCAGCAACACCCCGGCCCGGGCGTTCTACCGCCGCCACGGGCTGGTGGAGGTGGGCTCGACCGACGGGTCCGACAACGAGGAGCGCGAGCCCGACGTACGGCTGCGGGCCGCGGGTGCGCCCGCGGTCCCGGGGCTGTCGGTGCCGCGTGGTGAACTAGGCTGACCGTCTTCCCCAGCGGTGCCCGACCTGTCCGGTCGCGCCGTTGCCGCACGCCCTGACGACCCGGTGAGGAGCACCACGCCACCCATGACGAGCGGATCCGGGGACTCCTTCGTCCACCTCCACGTCCACACCGAGTACTCCATGCTGGACGGGGCCGCGCGGCTCACCCAGCTCACCGAGCGCGCCGCCGAGCTCGGGATGCCGGCGGTCGCGATGACCGACCACGGCAACGTCTTCGGCGCCTACGAGTTCTACTCCAAGGCCAAGGCCGCGGGGGTCAAGCCGATCATCGGCATCGAGGCCTACTTCACCCCGGGCATCCCGCGCTCCGAGCGGCGCGGGGTGAACCTCTACGACGGCGGGCCCGACGACGTCTCGGCCCGGGGGGCCTACACGCACATGACGCTGCTCTCGGAGTCGACCGAGGGCATGCACAACCTGTTCCGGCTGACCACCGGCGCCTGGCGCGAGGGCTTCTTCAAGCAGCCCCGGATGGACAAGGAGCTCCTGAGCCGGCACGGCAAGGGCATCATCGGCACCACCGGGTGCCCCTCGGGCGAGGTCCAGGTGCACCTGCGCTACGGCAACTACGACGCCGCCCGCCAGGTCGCCGCCGAGTACCAGGACATCCTCGGCAAGGAGAACTACTTCCTCGAGCTGATGGACCACGGCCTGTCCATCGAGAACCGGGTCCGCGACGGCCTGCTGCGCCTGGGCCGGGACCTCAAGATCCCGTTCCTGGCGACCAACGACTCGCACTACGTGATGCAGGAGGACTCGCTGTCCCAGGAGCACCTGCTCTGCATCAACTCCGGCTCGACGATGGACATCCCGGCCGGCGACGGGCCCGGGCAGCGGTTCGCGTTCTCCGGCAACGACTACTACCTGAAGTCCGCGGCCGAGATGCGCTCGCTGTGGGCCGACAAGTACGACCTGCGCGAGGCCTGCGACAACACCCTGCTGATCGCCGAGCGCTGCGACGTGTCGTTCACCGAGGGCAACGGCACGTTCATGCCCCGCTTCCCCTGCCCGCCGGGGGAGAACGAGGACTCCTGGCTGGTCAAGGAGGTCGAGCGCGGCCTCGCGGCGCGCTACCCCGGGGGCGTGCCGGACGCCTCGCGCAAGCAGGCCGAGTTCGAGATCGGCGTCATCACCCAGATGGGGTTCCCCGGCTACTTCCTCGTGGTCGCCGACTTCATCAACTGGGCCAAGGACCACGGGATCCGGGTCGGCCCCGGCCGCGGGTCCGGCGCGGGCTCGATGGTGGCGTACGCGATGCGGATCACGGACCTGGACCCGCTCGTGCACGGCCTGATCTTCGAGCGCTTCCTGAACCCCGACCGCGTCTCGATGCCCGACTTCGACATCGACTTCGACGAGCGCCGGCGCGGCGAGGTGATCCGCTACGTCACCGACAAGTACGGCGACGACCGGGTCTCCTACATCGTCACCTACGGCACGATCAAGGCCAAGCAGGCCGTCAAGGACTCCAGCCGGATCCTCGGCTACCCCTTCGCGATGGGCGACCGGATCACCAAGGCCATGCCGGCCGCGGTGATGGGCAAGGACGTGCCGCTGACCGAGGTCTTCGACCCGGCGCACAACCGCTACTCCGAGGGCGGGGAGTTCCGCTCGCTCTACGAGGCCGACCAGGACGTCAAGCGCGTGGTCGACACCGCCATCGGCATCGAGGGCCTCAAGCGTCAGTGGGGCGTGCACGCCGCCGGGGTGCTGATGTCCAGCGAGCCGCTGGCCGACGTCATCCCGCTGCTGCGCCGCCCGGCCGACGGCGCGATGATCACCCAGTTCGACTACCCGACGTGCGAGGCACTCGGGCTGATCAAGATGGACTTCCTGGGGCTGCGCAACCTCACGGTCCTCGACGACGCGGTGAAGAACATCCGCGCGAACCGCGGCGAGGAGGTCGTCCTCGAGGACCTCCCGCTGACCGACCCGCTGACCTACGAGCTGCTGCAGCGCGGCGACACCCTGGGCGTCTTCCAGCTCGACGGCGGCCCGATGCGCGCGCTGCTGCGCAGCATGAGGCCGGACGCGTTCGAGGACATCTCGGCCGTCGGCGCGCTCTACCGGCCGGGTCCGATGGGCGCCGACTCCCACAACAAGTACGCCCGCCGCAAGAACGGCCGCGAGCCGGTGGACCCCATCCACCCCGAGCTCGCCGAGCCGCTGGCCGACATCCTGGGGGAGACCTACGGCCTGATCGTCTACCAGGAGCAGGTGATGGCGATCGCCCAGAAGCTCGCCGGCTACAGCCTGGGCCAGGCCGACATCCTGCGCCGCGCGATGGGCAAGAAGAAGAAGGCCGAGCTGGACAAGCAGTTCGCCGGCTTCTCCGCGGGCATGACCGAACGCGGCTACTCGATGGCCGCGGTGACGACGCTGTGGGACATTCTGCTGCCGTTCTCCGACTACGCCTTCAACAAGGCCCACTCGGCGGCCTACGGGGTGGTGTCGTACTGGACTGCCTACCTCAAGGCGCACTACCCGGCCGAGTACATGGCCGCGCTGCTCACCTCGACGCAGTCCGACAAGGACAAGTCCGCGATCTACCTCAACGAGTGCCGGCGGATGAAGATCCAGGTGCTGCCGCCCGACGTCAACGAGTCCGCGCACGACTTCACCCCGGTCGGCACCGACGTCCGCTTCGGCCTCACCGCCGTGCGCAACGTCGGGGCCAACGTCGTCGACGGGATCGTCGCCGGCCGCGAGGAGAAGGGGCGCTACGCCGACTTCGCCGACTTCCTGGACAAGGTCCCGCTGCACGTGTGCAACAAGCGGGTCATCGAGTCCCTGGTCAAGGCCGGGGCCTTCGACGAGATGAAGTACAAGCGGCGCGCGCTGGTGGCGGTCCACGAGGGCGCGGTCGACCAGTACGTCGACATCAAGCGCAACGAGGCGATCGGCCAGGACTCGCTGTTCGGGGGCCTCGACGACGCCGACGGCGGGTTCGGCGTCAGCGTCGCGCTGCCCGACATCGACGAGTGGGACAAGATGACGCTGCTCGGCCACGAGCGCGACATGCTCGGGCTGTACGTCTCCGACCACCCGCTGCTCGGCCTCGAGCACGTGCTGCAGCGGGGCGCGGACTGCTCGATCGGCCAGCTCATGCTCGACGAGGAGCGCGCCGACGGCTCGACGGTCACCGTCAGCGGTCTGGTCACCGCGGTCCAGCGCAAGATCACCAAGAAGGGCGACGCCTGGGCGATGATCACGCTGGAGGACCTCGACGGCGCGATCGAGGTGCTGCTGTTCCCCAGCTCCTACCAGCTGGCCAGCCCGCACCTGGTCCAGGACGCGATCCTCACCGTCCGCGGCCGGCTCTCGCGCAGCAAGGACCAGCCCGAGCTGCACGGGCAGGAGGTCAGCGTCCCGGACCTCGACGACGGCCCGGCCGGGCCCGTGGTGATCTCGATGCCCTCCACCCGCTGCACCGGCCCCGTGGTCGAGCAGCTGCGCGACGTCCTGGGCACCCACCCCGGGATGACCGAGGTGCGCCTGCGGCTGCTCACCCGGGAGGCCACGACCGTGATGCGGCTCGACGACCGGCTCCGCGTGACACCGAGCTCGGCGCTGTTCGCCGACCTCAAGGCGCTGCTCGGGCCGGGGTGCCTGACCGGATGAGTCATTTCGTGTCCGCGTGGCGCCCGTGGGCGGTCCTGGTGGGTCTCGTGCTCGCCGGGGCGCTGCTCGGCGTGGTCTGGGGCCAGCTGGTCTGGACCCCTCCGCCGGGCACGGTCCAGGGCGGCCAGTGGTTCCCGCTCGACGAGCGGGCGCTGTCCCTGCAGACCCGGGGCACCAGCTCGTACGTCCTGGTGGCCGCGGTCGGCGGGCTCGTCCTGGGCGTCCTGGCCGCGCTGGTGGGGACGCGCCAGGAGCTGCTGACCCTGTTGGCGGTGGTGCTGGGCGGCGCCCTGGCGGCCTACGTGATGTGGCAGGTCGGCACCTGGCTGGGTCCTGAGGACCCGGCGGTGGTGGCCGCGGGCGCGCCCGACGGCACGAGCGTGCCGGGGGCGCTGACGGTCGTCGGGGCGACGCCGTTCCTGACCCTGCCGGCCGCCGCGCTGGCCGGCCTTGCGGCGGTGTTCTTCCTCTCGCCCGACGTCGGTCGTGGCGAGAGCACCACGCTGACATCGTCGGCTGGGTAGCCTCGTCTGACCACTGCGTCACGCACCGCGCGCCACGCCCCCGCACCACCCCGTCACCGACCCGCCCGGGAGCACCTCGTGTCCAGCACCCCGCCCTCCGACAACCCCACCCCGCCGCACGGCGAGACCCTCGAGCAGGGCGCCGGAAGCCCGGTGGGACCGACCCGCTCCTCCGGAGGCCGCAAGAAGCTGGCCGTCCTCGGCGTCGGTGGCGTCGCCGTGCTGGCGCTGGCCGGCGGCGGTACCTGGGCCGCGATGAGCTTCTTCGGCACCGGTGACCAGGCCGCCCAGGCGCTGCCCGCGAGCACCGTGGGCTACCTCTCGGTCGACCTCGACCCGAGCGGGGAGCAGAAGCTCGAGGCGCTGCGGACGCTGCAGAAGTTCCCGGCGTTCACCGACGAGGTCGACATCGACTCCGAGGACGACCTCCGCCGCGTGATCGGCGAGGAGGTCCTGGCCGAGAACGACTGCGGCCTGGACTACGACGACGACGTCGCGCCGTGGATCGGTGAGCGGTTCGCGGTCGCCGCGGTCGACCTCGGCGAGGAGACCCCCTCGCCGGTCGTGGTCATGCAGGTCTCGGACGCCGGCGAGGCCGAGTCCGCGCTGGGCTCCGCCATCGAGGAGTGCGCCGACGGCGACGGCGGCCTGGCCGTCGACGGCGACTGGGCGCTGCTCGCCGAGGACGACGACACCGCCGAGGAGGTGCTGGCCCAGACCGGGGAGGGCTCCCTGGCCGACGACGAGGACTTCACCCGCTGGACCGAGGAGGCCGGCGAGCCGGGCGTCATCTCGGGCTACCTGGCCCCCGAGGCCGGCCCGCTGCTGGCGAAGCTGGCCGAGGAGGGCGGCGCGGGGGCGTTCCCGACCGACGCGCTGACCGACCCGACGGTCGAGTCCTCCGCGCTGACCGCGTCGTCCGGGGTCCCGCCCCAGCTCACCGAGGCGCTGGCCGACTTCGAGGGTGCCGCGATGACCGTGCGCTTCTCCGACGGCGCCGTGGAGGTCGAGACCGCGGTCGACGGCGGCGCGTCGCCGGCCGCGGCGATGCTCGGCAACGACCAGGGCGCCTCGGCGATGTCGTCGCTGCCCGAGGACACCGTCGCCGCCTTCGGCGTCGGGTTCCAGGACGGCTGGTTCGAGGAGGTCGTGGCCTACGCCGACGAGGTCATCTCCGACGGCGGCAGCACGGTCAGCGACCAGCTCGAGGCCGCCGAGGAGGCGACCGGCCTGACCCTGCCGGAGGACGTCGAGACCCTCTTCGGCGACTCCGCCACGGTCTCGCTCGGCAGCGGTGCCGACCTGGCCTCGGTCTTCGCCAGCGAGGACCTCTCCGCGCTTCCCGTGGCGGTCAAGGTCCAGGGTGAGCCCGACGAGATCGAGCAGGTGCTGGAGAAGCTGCGCACGGCCGCGGGCGGGGAGCCGGCCGCGGAGACCTTCCTGGCCAGCGACGCCGAGGGCGACGCCCTGGTCGTCGGCCCGAACGCCGACTACCGCGGCGACGTCGTCGGTGACGGCGGTCTCGGCGGGTCCGAGGTGTTCCAGGACGTGGTCCCGGACGCCGACGAGGCCGGCGTGGTGTTCTTCGTGAACTTCGACGGGCTCGAGGCCGTCGCCGACGCGCTCTCCGGCGGCGACCCGATGGTCACCGAGAACCTCGCCCCCCTCGGTGGGCTGGGCGTCTCGGCCTACGCCGACGACGAGGTCTCCCACACCGTCGTGCGCCTGACCACCGACTGATCACCGCCCCGCCGAGTTGACGCTCGCGGACAGCCGAGATGACGCTCGCGGCGCCTCGAGATGACACTCGCGGACAGTGTGGCGGTTGGTGCTGATGCGGGCGGGCGCGTCCGGATGCGGCCGGGTGGTCGATGGGTGGATCGCCTCCACCAGGTGCGTGCGATCGACCCATCGCCGTGGTCGTACCGCGCGGGTCAGCGACCGACGGGAGCCACCGTCGCGCCGGTGAGCCGGACCAGGTCCGCCGGGGCGAGGCCGACGTCCAGCCCACGGCGACCTGCCGAGACGTAGACGCGGTCGTGGTCGAGCGCGGAGGCGTCGACCACGGTCGGCAGCCGACGCTTCTGGCCGAGCGGCGAGATGCCCCCGCGGACGTACCCCGAGCTGCGCTCGGCGGCGACCGGGTCGGCCATCCGGGCCCGGGAGGCGCCGACCGCCCGGGCGAGCGCCTTCAGGTCGAGCTCGCCGGTCACGGGCACGACCGCGACGACCAGGGCGCCGTCGGCCTCGGCCACCAGCGTCTTGAGCACTTCGGCCGGGTCCAGCCCGAGGGCCTGTGCGGCCTCGAGCCCGAAGGAGGCGGCGCGGGGGTCGTGCTCGTACGGGTGCAGCGAGTGCTCGACGCCCGCCCGGACCAGCGCGACCGTCGCGGGGGTGCCCCCGCTCGCGCGCCCTCCCGCGTCTCCGGCCTGCCTGCGCGTCACGGGCCTAGTTGGGCGACCAGCGGGTGCGGGCCACGTCGGTGGCCGGCAGCGAGGGGATCACGTTCATCGCCCGCAGCTCCGAGCGGAGCAGGTCGGTGACCATGGTCAGCCGTGCTGCGGTGTCCTCGGCCTCGAGCAGCGCCTGCCGCTCCGAGAGGGGCAGCGGGGCGCAGGCGGCCAGGGTCCACGACAGGTAGGTCGCGTCACGGGGGAGCGTGCCTTCGTACGGGTCGCTGCGGATCTGCGAGAGCGCCTCGCGGTAGGCGGTGAAGACCGCCCGGGCGCGCACCAGCTGCTCGTCGGCCACCGGGGCGGAGCCCTCCGGCCGGTCCATCACGTGGCCGACGGGGAACTCGCCGGTCGTGTCGAGGTGCTGCAGCTCGAAGCGGTCGACGCCGACCGCGACCACGTCGAAGGTGCCGTCGGGGTGCGCCTCGACGTCGGTGAGGCGCACCCGGCAGCCGACCCGGTAGAGCGACTGCGCGCCGTGGTCGCCGACCTCGTACCCCTCGCGGATGGCCACCGACCCGAAGAACCGCTCGGTGGGGTCCTCGACCCGCAGCAGGTGGTGCACCAGGGCGCGGTAGCGGTCCTCGAACACGGTGAGGGGGACCTGCAGGCCCGGGTAGATCACCGAGCCCAGCGGGAACATCGGCAGCGTGGGGGACACGCGCCGAATCTACCCGTGCCGACCACCCCCACGGTGCGGCAGGAGCAGGCCGGGCGCGCGCTCCCACTGCTGCGTCGTCCGGCTCCCACCGCCGGTTCGGCGGGTGGGGGGCGGCGACCGTAGACTCGGGGCATGATCCGCCGCATCGACCTGCGCAGCGCCGCCACGGGCCGCGGGGCCGGCGAGCCGTTCGACTACCGGACCGCCGTGCCGCGCGCCGACTTCGACGTCGAGGCCGCCGTGCCTGCGGTGCATGCCATCTGCGAGGGGGTGCGCACCGGTGGCCTGGAGGCGGTGCTCGACTACTGCGAGCGCTTCGACGGGGTCCGCCCCGACGACATCCGGGTGCCGGCAGGTGCGGCGCAGGCCGCCCTGGACGACCTCGACCCCGCGATCCGTGCCGGGCTCGAGGAGTCGATCCGGCGCCTGCGGCTGACCTGCGAGGCCGAGCTCGAGACCGACGCCGTCACCGACCTCGGTCCCGGCGCCCGGGTCACCCACCGCAAGGTGCCGATGAACCGGGTCGGGCTCTACGTGCCCGGGGGCATCGCGCCCCTGGTCTCCAGCGTGCTGATGAACGTCGTCCCGGCCCAGGTCGCCGGGGTGCGGTCGATCGCCCTGGCCTCCCCGCCGCAGAAGGAGTTCGGCGGGAGCGTGCACCCCACGATCCTGGCCGCGTGCGCCCTGCTCGGCGTCGACGAGGTCTACACCGTCGGGGGCGCCCAGGCGATCGCGATGTTCGCCTACGGCACCGGTCCTTGCGCCCGCGTCGACTTCGTCACCGGGCCCGGCAACATCTACACCGTCACCGCCAAGCGGCTGCTCAAGGGCCTGGTCGGCATCGACTCCGAGGCCGGCCCCACCGAGATCGGGATCCTGGCCGACGACACCGCCGACGCCGCCTACGTCGCCGCGGACCTGGTCAGCCAGGCCGAGCACGACCCGCTGGCCTCCGCCGTGCTGGTCACGCCCTCGGAGCGACTGGCCGACGAGGTCGAGCTCGAGCTCGACAAGCAGGTCTTCGCGACCCGCCACGTCGAGCGGGTGCGGACCGCGCTGACCGGCGTGCAGTCCGCGGTCGTGCTCGTCGACGATCTCGAGCAGGGCCTGGCCGTCGTCGACGCCCACGCCGCCGAGCACCTCGAGATCCAGACCGAGGACGCCGCCGGGTGGGCCGCGCGGGTCACCAACGCCGGCGCCATCTTCGTCGGCCCCCACGCGCCGGTCTCGCTGGGCGACTACTGCGCCGGCTCCAACCACGTGCTGCCCACCGGCGGCTGCGCGTGCCACTCCTCGGGGCTCTCGGTGCGAGCCTTCACCCGCTCCGTGCACGTCGTGGACTACTCCCGCGACGCCCTGGCCGAGGTGGCCGACCACGTGGTCACCCTCGCCGAGGCCGAGGACCTGCCCGGCCACGGCGCGGCCGTCCGCGTCCGCTTCGACCGGTAGGGGGCGCGGTGACGTTCCCCCCGATCCGCGAGGAGCTCCGCGGGATCGAGCCGTACGGCGCGCCGCAGCTCGACGTGCCGGTCGCGCTCAACACCAACGAGAACCCGTACGGGCCCTCCGCGGCGTGTGCCGACGACGTCGCGGCCGCGGTCCGCGAGGCCACGACCACGCTGAACCGCTACCCCGACCGCGAGCACGTCGCGCTGCGCACCGCCCTGGCGGCCTACCTCTCGCGCGACACCCTGCCCACCCGCGGGTTCGAGATCGGTGTGGACCAGGTGTGGGCGGCCAACGGGTCCAACGAGGTGATGCTGCAGCTGCTGCAGGCCTTCGGCGGCCCGGGCCGTCGCGCGCTCAGCTTCGCCCCGACGTACTCGATGTACCCCGAGTACGCCCGCGACACCTCGACCGACTGGGTCCAGGGCCACCGGGCCGAGGACTTCAGCCTCGACCTGGACCGCGCCCGGGAGACCGTCGAGCGCGAGCGGCCCTCGGTGGTGCTGCTGCCCAGCCCGAACAACCCCACCGGCACCGCCCTCCCGCCGGCGGCCGTGGGAATGCTGTGCGAGGCCGCCGGGGACGGGCTGGTCGTCGTCGACGAGGCCTACACCGAGTTCCGCCGCGAGGGCACGCCCAGCGCGCTCGAGCTGCTGCCCGATCACCGCAACCTCGTGGTCACCCGCACCATGAGCAAGGCGTTCGCCCTGGCCGGCGGCCGCGTGGGCTACCTCGCGGCCGACCCGGCGATCTGCGACGCGATCAGGGTGGTCCGGCTGCCCTACCACCTCTCCGCGATCACCCAGGCCGTAGCGCTGGCCGCGCTGCGCCACGCCCCCGAGCTCCTGGGCCGGGTCGACGAGCTGCGCCGCGAGCGCGACGCGTGCGTCGACTGGCTGCGCGGGCAGGGGCTCACGGTGGCCGACAGCGACGCAAACTTCGTGCTCTTCGGCACCTTCGGCGACCGCCACGCGCTGTGGCAGGACCTGGTCGACCAGGGCGTGCTGATCCGCGAGACCGGCCCCGACGGCTGGCTGCGCGTCTCCATCGGCACCGCCGCGGAGATGGCCGCCTTCCGTGACGCCTTGCTGACCTCCCTCGACCGCCTCGCCGACCGCCCGACCCGCCCGACCACCAGCAGCACCGACCAAGGAGTCACGGCATGAGCAGGACCGCGCGCCTCGAGCGCCAGACCAGCGAGTCCAAGGTGCTCGTCGAGGTCGACCTCGACGGCTCCGGACGCCACGACGTGCGCACCGGGGTCGGCTTCTACGACCACATGCTGATCTCCTTCGCCCGGCACTCCCTGGTCGACCTGACGGTCCACAGCGAGGGCGACACCCACATCGACGCCCACCACACCGTCGAGGACACCGCGATCGTGCTCGGTCAGGCGCTGCGCGAGGCGCTCGGCGACAAGCGCGGGATCCGCCGCTTCGGCGACGCCACCGTGCCGCTCGACGAGGCCCTCGTGCAGGCCGTCGTCGACGTGTCCGGACGCCCGTACTGCGTGCACACCGGTGAGCCCGAGGGCCAGCAGTACGTCTCCCTCGGCGGCGGGGGAGGGGGCGTGGCCTACCTCGGCTCGCTGACCCAGCACGTCTTCGAGACGATCGCCTTCCACGGCCACCTCGCGCTGCACGTGCGCGTGCTCGCCGGCCGCGAGCCCCACCACCTGGTGGAGACCCAGTTCAAGGCCTTCGCCCGGGCCTTCCGTGACGCCGTCGCGATCGACCCCCGCGAGAGCGGCGTGCCCTCGACCAAGGGCGCGCTCTGAGCGCGACCGGCGCCACCGACTCCGGCGGGCGCCCGGAGGTGGTGGTGCTCGACTACGGCTCGGGCAACCTGCGCTCCGCGGTGCGTGCGATGGAGCGGGCCGGCGCCTCGGTGACGCTGACCGCCGACCTGGCGACCGCGCAGGAGGCCGACGGCCTCGTGGTGCCCGGGGTGGGTGCGTTCGCCGCCTGCATGGCCGGCATCCGCGAGATCAAGGGCGAGCGCGCGATCGGTCGCCGGCTGGCCGGCGGGCGGCCGGTCCTGGGCATCTGCGTCGGGATGCAGGTGCTGTTCGAGCGCGGCATCGAGCACGGCGTCGAGACCGAGGGCTGCGACGAGTGGCCCGGCGTGGTCGAGCGGCTGCAGGCCCCGGTCGTGCCCCACATGGGCTGGAACACCGTCGAGGTCGAGCAGTCGCCGCAGACCGCGACGACCCTGTTCGAGGGCCTGGAGGACCAGCACTTCTACTTCGTGCACTCCTACGGGGTGCGCGACTGGACGCTGCGGACCCACGGCCGCACCCGCGAGCCCCTGGTGCACTGGGCCGAGCACGGGGGGGACCGGTTCGTCGCCGCCGTCGAGAACGGGCCGCTCTCGGCGACCCAGTTCCACCCCGAGAAGTCCGGCGACGCCGGCGCCGCGCTGCTGCGCAACTGGGTCCGCGCGCTCTGAGCCGCCGGCCGAGCAGCCCACCCGCACCCCCGCCCGTACGACCGCAGACCCCGACCCAGGAGCACGCATGAGCCAGACCCCAGCCCGACGCCTCGAGCTGCTGCCCGCCGTCGACATCGCCGACGGCCAGGCCGTCCAGCTGGTGCAGGGCGTGGCCGGCTCCGAGAAGAAGTTCGGCGACCCGGTCGAGGCCGCGCTGCGCTGGCAGGAGGCCGGGGCGGAGTGGATCCACCTCGTCGACCTCGACGCCGCCTTCGGTCGCGGCCACAACCGCGAGCTGCAGGCCCGGATCGTCGGTGAGCTCGACATCGCCGTCGAGATGAGCGGCGGGATCCGTGACGATGCCTCGCTCGAGGCGGCGATGGCGGCCGGCTGCCGCCGGGTCAACATCGGCACCGCGGCCCTGGAGCAGCCCGAGTGGTGTGCTCGGGCGATCGCGACCTACGGCGACCGGGTCGCCGTCGGGCTCGACGTGCGCGGCCGGACGCTCGCCGCCCGCGGCTGGACGCGTGAGGGCGGTGACCTCTACGACGTGCTCGCCCGCCTCGACGGCGAGGGCTGCGCGCGCTACGTGGTCACCGACGTCAACAAGGACGGGATGCTCCAGGGCCCGAACCTGGACCTCCTCCGCGAGGTGTGCGCCGCCACCGACCGGCCGGTCGTGGCCTCGGGCGGGATCACCGAGCTGGCCGACCTCGAGGCCCTGACGGGCCTGGTCGGCGACGGTGTCGAGGGCGCCATCGTCGGCACCGCGCTCTACGAGGGTCGCTTCACCCTCGAGGACGCGCTCGCGCTGACCTGGCCGGAGCGGACGGGCTCGGGCGCATGAGCCTCGCCGTCCGCGTCATCCCGTGCCTCGACGTCGACGGCGGCCGGGTGGTGAAGGGGATCAACTTCCTGGAGCTGCGCGACGCCGGCGACCCCGTCGAGCTGGCCCGCACCTACGACGCCGAGGGCGCCGACGAGCTGACCTTCCTCGACATCTCCGCCTCCCACGAGGGACGCGCGACGACGATGGAGATCGTCTCGGCGACCGCCGAGCAGGTCTTCATCCCGCTGACCGTCGGCGGCGGCATCTCGTCGGTCGCCGACGTGGACCGGCTGCTGCGTGCGGGCGCCGACAAGATCGCGGTGAACACCGCCGCGATCCGCCGGCCCGAGCTGGTCGCCGAGATCGCCGACCGCTACGGCAACCAGGTCCTGGTGCTCTCGGTCGACGCCCGGCGCACCACCGAGGGCCCGGGCGGTGCGGGCTCGGGCGGGTCCGGCTTCGAGGTCACCACCCACGGCGGGCGGCAGTCCGCGGGGCTCGACGCCGTCGAGTGGGCGGCGCGGGCCTGCGAGCTCGGCGCGGGGGAGATCCTGCTCAACGCGATGGACGCCGACGGCACCCAGGACGGCTTCGACCTGGACCTGGTCGCGGCGGTGCGTCGCGCGGTCACCGTCCCGGTGATCGCCTCCGGCGGCGCGGGTCGGCTCGAGCACTTCGCCCCCGCGGTCGACGCCGGGGCCGACGCGGTGCTGGCGGCCACGGTCTTCCACTTCGGCACCCTGCGTGTCGGTGAGGTCAAGGACTCGCTGGCCGCCGCGGGTCACCCCGTACGTCGCGAGACCGCGACCGCGCCCCCGGTCTGACCGACCCGGCTGCCGCGCCGGGGCCGGCGCCGCGGGCCGAGGGCCGCGGGCCGGCTGTAACGCTGTGTTACTTCATCCCTTGCGGCGACCCGACGCCGCACGAGACGAAGTAACACAGCGTTACAGCCGGCTGGCCGGCCCGCCGGCCGCCTCAGAGCCCGAGGTCGGCGGCCCGGAGCGCGGCGACGGCCCCGTCCGGGCCCTCGACCCGGACGTCACGGACCTGGGTGCGGCCGTAGACGAACAGCAGCAGCTCGCTCGGGCGACCGGTCAGCACGGCCGGGTCCCCGGAGCCGGTGGCCAGGGTGGCAGACCCGGCGGCGTCGGCGCGCTCGACGCGGACCGGCACGCCCGCCGGTCGCACCAGGGCGCGGCCGGCCACGGTCAGCACCCGCCACAGCAGGTCCTCGTCGGCGCGCGGGAGCGCCCGCGGCGCCCAGCCCGCGGAGGCGCGGCGGAGGTCCTCGTGGTGCACGAACATCTCGGCGGTGTTGGCCAGCGCGTCCAGCGGTGCCAGCCCGAACGGCAGCGGCCACGGCGACCGCACCCGCTCGACCAGGACGGGGAAGTCCGCGCGGCCCTCCCGCTTCGTCGCCCGCTCGGTGAGGCCGGCCAACGGACCGACGACGATCCCGAGCGCACCGAGCGGGTGCCGCTCCCGGACCAGCAGGTGGACCACCAGGTCCCGCGCCGTCCACCCGCCGCACAGGGTCGGCGCGTCCGAGCCGACCAGGATCGCGGTGTCGCACAGCGCACGGCGCTCGCGTCGGGCCAGGGTGTCGGAGGTCCGCAGCAGGCGCATGGCGGAGGTCTACCAGATCCTCACAGCGAGGAGCGCAGCACCGTACGTCCCTGGTCGTCGACCACGACGACCTCCTGCACGTCCTCACGCAGCACCCCGGACTGCAGGCTGCAGCTCATCTCCGCCGCGCCGGTGCCGAGGAACCGCCCGGCCGGCTGCAGCCGGCCCTGGTCGTCGCGGAACATCGCGCGGTAGACCGCACCCTCGGTGAAGCCCGCCCCGTCCATCGCCAGCTCGACGCCCCAGGTGTGCGGGACCAGCCCGGCCTCGTCGACGACGAGGTCCACGTCGCCGACCTCCTCCAGCGTGATCGGCTCGTACGGCCCCGGGGCCGCCGCTGGCTCCGGCGGCGCGGTGGCACGACCGACCACGCCCCCGACGCCCACGCCCACCACGAGGACCGCCGCGGCGGCCACGACGAGCCGGGAGCGCGTACGCCCGGGGCGGGCGTGCCGGGAGGCACGCCGGTGCGCGAGGTCGTCGCCCCGCGGCGGCTCCGCGGCGACCGCGGCCCGGATCCGTGCGCCCAGGTCGGCCGGGGGGGACACGGGGGAGGCGAAGGTGACCGGGTCGACGCGGTCCAGCAGGGGCACGACCGAGGACACGTCGGCCAGCTCCGCGCGGCACTCCGCGCAGCCGTCCAGGTGCGCCTGGACCCGGTCGGTCTCGGCCGCGGTCAGGTGACCGAGCGCCAGCGACCCCAGCATCTCCCGCAACGTCTGGTGCTCCTCGCGGGAGGTCACGGGGCCACCCCCATCTCGTCCATGGCCGACCGCAGCGCCTTCAGCCCGTAGAACACGCGGCTGCGCAGGGTGCCGACCGGGATGCCCAGCTCGGTGGACACCTCGTCGTAGGTCCGTTCCTCGAGGTGGGTGCGCACGATCGCGACCCGGTGGTGCTCGGAGATCCGCCGCAGCGCCTCCTCGACCAGCCACTGGCCCACGACCTCCTCGGAGGGGTCGGCCACGGTGCGCGCGCTCTCCTGCGCGGTCGGCGGGTCGACCAACCGCTGCTGCCAGGGCCGTGCCTGCGAGGCGCGGGCGTGGTCGATCATCGCGTTCCGGGCGATGCCGAACAGCCAGACCCGCAGCGAGGCCAGGGTCGGGTCGTAGCGGTGCCCGGCGCGCCAGGCCTTGAGGAAGGTCTCCTGGGTGACGTCCTGGGCGGCGCCGGGGTCCCCGAGGCCGCGCAGCAGGAACCGGTAGATCTCGGCCCCGTGCAGCAGGTAGGCCGCGTGCACGGCCTCCTCGCTGTCGAGCCCGGCCGTCACGGGGCAGTCCAGGGCGCTCTGGGCTCCCGGGGAGTCGTGCCGCTCTCCCTCGTCCACGTCGACCTCCGGCCCTCGTCCTGCGTCGCCCGTCGTCCTGGATACGTGGCCCGCGGCCGCGGCGTTCACCGGTGCCTGCGTGCCGGCCCGGGACGGGGCCGTCGAGGAGGTTCGGCGCGGGGGGCCGATCGGATGGGTCGACCGCCGGTGGTCCGGACCGCCCGCGGCCCAGGCCCGCGGGTGGTGAACGTCACCGGGGGCGGCGCCGTATGCACCCCTGTCCACCGAGGGCGCATGGGGCCAGCGGTGGCCGTGGCAACGGCTGCGGAGCAACGACCTGCACGACGAGACGGAAGAGAGACCCTCGATGAGCTCACCCCGGAACCGCAAGGTCCCCTCGCTGGCAGCCTCGGCGGTGGGGGCCCTGGCCCTGGCCGGCCTGACGGTCCTGCCCGGGACGGCGTCGGCCGCGCCCACCGCCCCAACGACCGCCGCGAGCACCGCTGCGGCCGCCCCGCAGGCGGGCAGCACCACGACGGTCGTCCGCACCGAGCGCCAGCTGCGCCGTGCCGTGCTCGCCGCCAACCGCACCGAGGGCCGGGACCGCATCCGGCTGGCGGGCTGGATCCTCTTCTCGACCGACCGGCCGACCCGAGGCGGCCCGTTGAGGGGCGACCTCGACGTGACCGACAGCCTGGTCCTGCTCGGCGGGGACTACGGCATCGACGCCAAGCAGGTCGACCGCGTCTTCGACGTGAAGGCCGGCGCCGACCTGCTCGTGCGCGACACGACCCTGCGCAACGGCCGGGCCGCCGAGACGCAGAGCGGCGGAGCGATCCGCGCCACGAGCGCCGACGTCACCGTGCGCGACTCCCGGATCCTCGCGAGCTCCGTGAGCGGCGAGGGCGCCTCCGGCGGCGGCGTCATGAACGACCAGGGGTCGCTGCGGGTCGTCGACTCACGCCTCGCGCGGAACTCCGCCACGCGCGCCGGAGGGGCCGTCGAGGCCAACCTCGGCACCACCGTGGTCACTGGTTCGCGGATGGACGCGAACAGCACCGGTGCGGGCCCCGGCAACGGCGGTGCGCTGCACCTGACCGGCGCCGGTCAGGTCGCCGTGGCCGGCTCGGGGTTCCGCAACAACACCGCGTCGGCCGAGGGTGGAGCGCTGTGGAACTCCGCGACCGGCGTGTTCACGGTCGAGAGCTCGACCCTGGTCGGCAACTCCGCGGCCGGCGTCGAGGCGACCAACGGCGGCGGGGCGGTCTACAACGACGGCGGCACGCTGACCGTCAGCGACTCCAGCCTGGCCCGCAACGAGGCGACCGGTGCCGCCGGGTCCGGTGGTGCCCTGCTGGCCGTGGGCGCCGGGGACGTCCGCGTCGAGAACTCCGAGCTGGTCGGCAACACCGCGCCCCGCGCCGGTGGAGCGATCGAGGTCGCCGACGGCGTGGTCGAGGTGTGGATGTCCGAGCTCGTCGGCAACTCCACCGGGTCTGCTCCCGGCAACGGCGGCGCCCTGCACGCGACCGCCGCCACCTCCGAGGTACGGGTGCTCCGTTCCAGGGTGTCCGGCAACACCGCCTCCTCCGAGGGCGGGGGCCTGTGGAACAGCGCAGGCGCCACCATGGAGGTTCGCGGCACCGTCTTCACCGAGAACGTCGCCGAGGGCGACGAGGCCGACAACGGCGGCGGCGCGCTGTTCAACGACGGCGGGACCCTGCAGGTGCTCCGCTCCGACATCGACCGCAACTTCGCGACCGGCACCAACGGCTCGGGCGGCGGCATCCTGACCGACGGCGGGACCCTCGAGGTCACCCGGACCGACATCACCGACAACACGGCCGTCCGGGCCGGCGGCGGGATCGAGGCCGACATCGGTGACACCACGGTCTCCCAGTCGTTGCTCGACGGCAACAGCACGGGGTCCACGCCGGGCAACGGCGGCGGCCTGCACCTGACCGGTGCCGGCACCGTCGCGGTGGAGAACAGCAGCGTGACCGGCAACACCGCCACCAACGAGGGTGGCGGTCTGTGGAACTCCGCGACCGGCGCCCTCACGGTGACCGCGACCGAGATCGTCGGGAACACCGCCAGCGGCGACGAAGCGAACGCGGGCGGCGGTGGCCTCTACAACGACGGCGGCCAGCTGACCGTCGAAGGCTCCACGATCGACGACAACACCGCCGACGGGGCCGCCGGCTCCGGCGGTGGCGTGCTCAACGTCGCCGGCACCCTGACGATGACCGGCACCACGCTCGACGGCAACAGCGCCGTCCGCGCCGGTGGCGGCATCGAGACCAACCTCGGTCAGGTCACCTTGACGAACGTCGACACGACGAACAACGACACCGGCGCCAACCCCGGCAACGGTGGCGGGCTGCACGTCACCGGCGGGGCCACCGTGCTCTGGGCCGGCGGCACCGTGACCGGCAACACCGCGGCCAGCGAGGGTGGCGGCCTGTGGAACAGCGAGACCGGCACCATCACCGCCACCGACCTCACCGTCGAGGGCAACACCGCCCCCGAGGGTCCGGACACCTACAACGACGGCGGCACGTTCACGCTGAACGGACAGCCCGTTCCCCCGAGCTGAGCCGGATCCCCCGACCGGCACAGGCCGCCCGCCCCCGACGACCTCGCGGTCGTCGGGGGCGGGTGTGCGTCGGGCCCCGTACACCCGGGTGTCGGCGCCCCGACGTAGGTTGAGCGACGTGAGCACGACTGCCCCGGAGGGACGCGGATCGACCACCGCGGGCCTGAAGGTGGTCGGGGTGGCGATCCGTCGCGAGCCCTGGATCTTCACCCTCTCCACCCTCGGCAGCGTGCTGTTCGGGGCCCTGACCGTGGCCGACGCCTGGGTGCTGGGCTGGGCCACGGACGAGGTCGTGCTGCCGGCCTTCCGCACCGGTGAGACCGACGCCTCGATGCTGTGGGCGGTGCTCGCGCTCTTCGTGGGCGTGGCGATCCTGCGGGCCGTCGGCATCGTCGCCCGGCGGCTGGGTGCGGGCATCATGCAGTACCGGATGCAGGCGCGGACCCGCCGTGCGGTCACCCGGCAGTACCTCCGGCTGCCGCTCGAGTGGCACCAGCGGCACCCCACCGGCCAGCTGCTCTCCAACGCCAACGCCGACGTCGAGGCCGCCTGGTCACCGATCGCGCCGCTGCCGATGGCCGTCGGGACGCTGGCGATGATGGCGATCGCCGTCGTGCAGATGCTGCTGGCCGACCTGGTGCTGGCGGTGGTCGGCATCCTGGTCTTCCCCGCCGTCCTGCTCGTCAACGTCGTGTACCAGCGACGTGCGCAAGGCTGGGCCACCCAGGCTCAGCGGCTGCGCGCCGAGCTCTCCGAGGTCGCGCACGAGTCCTTCGACGGCGCCATGGTGGTCAAGACCCTGGGCCGCGAGAGCGAGGAGACCGCCCGCTTCGAGGCCACGGCCCGCGAGCTGCGGGAGACCAACATCCGCGTCGGTCGGATCCGGGCCGGGTTCGACCCGGTCCTGGCCGCACTGCCCAGCCTCGGCGTCCTGGTCGTGCTCGTCGTCGGCGTCTCCCGGGTGCAGTCCGGGGCCACGGCCCCCGGTGACGTGGTGACCGTGGCCTACCTGCTGACCATCGTGTCCTTCCCGATCCGCTCGCTGGGCTGGGTGCTGGGCGAGTTCCCGCGCAGCGTGGTGGGCTACGAGCGGGTGCGCGCGGTGCTGGACGCCACCGGCGAGATGTCCTACGGCGACGCCGTGGTCCCGGCCTCCGCCGCGGGCTCCGGGGTCCGCCTCGAGGTCGACGACCTCGTCCACCACCACCAGGCCGACCGTCCGCTGCTGCGCGGGGTCGACTTCACCGTCGAGCCCGGCCGCTCGGTGGCCCTGGTCGGCGCGACCGCGTCCGGCAAGAGCACCCTGACCAGCCTGCTCACGCGCCTGGTCGACCCGCGCGCGGGCGCCGTCCGGGTCGACGGCGTCGACCTGCGCGACCTCGCACCCGGCGAGCTGGCCCGCACCGTGGCCGTCGTGCCGCAGTCGGCCTTCCTCTTCGACGACACCGTGCGCGGCAACGTCACCCTGGGTCTCGACGTCGACGACGACGCCGTCTGGGCCGCGCTGCGCACCGCCCAGGCCGACGGTTTCGTGTCCGCGCTGCCCGACGGGCTCGACGCCCGCCTCGGCGAGCGCGGCACCAGCCTGTCGGGCGGGCAGCGGCAGCGGATCTCCCTGGCCCGCGCCCTGGTGCGCCGCCCGCGGCTGCTCGTCCTCGACGACGCCACCTCCGCGGTCGACCCCGAGGTCGAGGCCCGCATCCTCGGCGCCCTGCGCGACGGCACCGCCCCCGGCGGCGGGGCCGAGGCCACCACCCTGGTCGTCGTCGCCTACCGCAAGGCCACCATCGCCCTGGCCGACGAGGTGCTGCACCTCGACGACGGGGTGGTGGCCGACCGCGGCCCGCACGCAGCGCTGCTGAGCCGCTCCCCGTCGTACGCCGCCCTGGTCAACGCCTACGAGGACGACCGGGCCGAGCCCGCCGCCCAGGGGGTGGGCGCCCCGTGAGCGTGATGGTCAGCGGCGAGGAGATGCGCCCGATGGAGACCATCCGGCGGGGGCTGCACCACTCGCCGGAGCTGAAGGACGGCCTGCGGGGGACCTTCGCCCTGGCGGTGCTGGCCTCGGCCGGCCAGGTCGTCGTCCCGATCGCGGTGCAGCAGACCCTCGACCGCGGCCTCGGCGCCCCCGGCGGCGTCGACGTCGCCTACACCACGCTGATGGCGGTGCTGGCCGCGCTCGCGGTGGTGCTGACCGGCTGGGCGTCCTACGCGATGACCCGGCGGCTGTTCACCACCTCCGAGCGGGGCCTGACCACGCTGCGGGTCAAGGCGTTCCGCCACGTGCACGACCTCCCGCTGCTGACCCAGGACACCGAGCGCCGCGGCTCCCTGGTCTCGCGGGTCACCAGCGACGTCGACCAGGTCAGCCAGTTCCTCGTCTTCGGTGGGCTGCTCTTCGTGGTCAGCGTTGGTCAGGTCCTGCTCGCCACGGTCGTGATGGCGTTCTACTCCTGGCCGCTGGCGATCGTGGTGTGGGTCTGCTTCGCGCCGCTGTTCCTGTCCCTGCGCTACTTCCAGCGACGGTTGTCCCTGGCCTACGGCGTGGTGCGCCGCCAGGTCGGGGTGCTGCTGTCGGCGGTCTCGGAGCCGGTCGTGGGTGCCGAGGTGGTCCGGGCCTACGCCGTCCAGGAGCGCACCCAGGCCCGGATCGACGAGGCCATCGCGACCCACCAGGCCGCCAGCGTGCGGGCCCAGGGCTTCACGGCCTTCTCCTTCTCCCTCGGTGGGCTCTCGGCCGGCCTGGCCAACGCCGGCGTCATCGTGGTCGGCATCTGGCTGGGCGTGGCCGGTGACATCACCGCCGGTCGTGTGCTCGCCTTCGCCTTCCTCGTCTCGCTCTTCGTCGGCCCGGTCCAGATGGGCACCCAGATCGTCACCGACGCGCAGCTGGCCATCGCCGGCTGGCGGCGGGTGATCGGGATCCTGGACACCCCCGCCGACCTCGTCGACCCCGGCCCCGACGGCGTCGACCTGCCGCGGGGCCCGATCGAGGTCCGGCTCGACGGCGTCACGTTCGCCTACCCCGGGGGACCGCCGGTGCTCCGCGACGTCGACCTGGCGATCACCGCCGGCAGCCGGGTCGCGGTGGTGGGGGAGACCGGCTCGGGCAAGTCGACCATCGCCAAGCTGGTCACCCGCCTGATGGACCCCACGCACGGCCGGGTCCTGCTGGACGGCGTCGACCTGCGCCAGGTGGCGCCTCGCTCCCTGCGCAGCGGCGTGGTGCTGGTCCCGCAGGAGGGGTTCCTCTTCAACGACACGCTGGCCGCCAACGTCCGCTACGGCCGGCTCGGCGCCACCGACGACGAGATCACCGCCAGCGCCCTCGAGCTCGGTCTCGCGGACTGGCTGGCCACCCTGCCCCTCGGGCTGGAGACCCGCGTGGGCCAGCGTGGGGAGGCGATGTCGGCGGGGGAGCGGCAGCTGGTCGCCCTGCTGCGCGCGCACCTGGCCGACCCCGACCTGCTGGTGCTCGACGAGGCCACCAGCGCCGTCGACCCCGCGCTGGAGATGCGGATCGGCCGGGCGCTCGA
>JBBSKO010000009.1:0-21477 GCA_038256225.1 Propionibacteriales bacterium
CCCAGCGCTGCACAGCGGCGACGGCGGTCGGGGCGTCGAGGTCGTGGGCGAGCGCGGCGAGCACCTCCTCCACGACCGGCAGCGCGGGCGCGCCGGCGCCGAGGGCCAGCGCCCGGCGCCAGGTCGTCAGGGTGTCGACGGAGTCGAACAGCTCGGCGTCGGTCCACTCCCAGTCCGAGCGGTAGTGGTGGCGCAGCAGGGTCAGCCGGATCGCCATCGGGTCGACGTCGCTGTTGCGCAGCGCCGAGACGAAGACCAGGTTGCCGCGCGACTTCGACATCTTCTCGCCGTCATAGCCGACCATGCCGGCGTGGACGTAGGTCTGCGCGAACGGCACGCCCGGGTGGACGACCTGCGCGTGCCCGGCGCACATCTCGTGGTGGGGGAAGATCAGGTCGCTGCCGCCGCCCTGCACCTCGATCGCGCCGCCCAGGTGCTCGGTGGCGATCGCGGCGCACTCGACGTGCCAGCCGGGGCGTCCCGGCCCGAACGGGCTCTCCCAGGCCGGCTCGCCGGGCCGCTCGGCCCGCCAGACGACCGGGTCCAGCGGGTCCTCCTTGCCGGCGCGGTCCGGGTCGCCGCCACGCTCGCCGGACAGCGTCAGCATGGTGTCGCGGTCCAGGCCGGACTCCTGGCCGAAGGCGGGGTCCGAGCCGACGCGGTGGTAGAGGTCGCCGTCGACGGCGTAGACCGCACCGGCCTCCTGCAGCCGCTCGATCATCGTCACGACCATCGGGATGGACTCCACGGCGCCGACGTAGGCGTCCGGCGGGAGCACCCGCAGCGCGGTCATGTCGTCGCGGAACAGCTGGGTCTCGCGCTCGGCCAGCGCACGCCAGTCCGTGCCGACCTTGGTGGCGCGCTCCAGCAGGGGGTCGTCGACGTCGGTGACGTTCTGCACGAACGCGACCTCGCGCCCCGCGCTGCGCCAGGCCCGGTTCAGCAGGTCGAAGCCGACGTAGGTGGCGGCGTGGCCGAGGTGCGTGGCGTCGTACGGGGTGATCCCGCAGACGTAGAGGCGGGAGGGTCCGTCGGTCGGGGACGGCGTCTGCAGGCGCCCCGTCGTGGAGTCGTGGACCGCGACCGGCGGGCCGGCGGCGGGCAGGGCGGGCACCGCGGGGGCAGACCAGGAACGCATGGGCGCAGCCTAGAGGTGCCGGATCAGAACGGCGGCCACGGGATGGCGGGGTACTCCCCCCGCGGTGCGGGGAAGCAGCCGCGGTCCAGCAGGCGCCGCGCACGCTGGTCGACGCAGGCGATCTCGAGGTCGGTGAGGTGCTGGGCCAGGGCCGTGCCGAGCCAGCCGCCGAGGGCCTCGCGCACACACAGCACGCCCGAGACCTCCTCGTCGGTCAACGCCTCCCCGCGCCAGCCCCACAGGACCGTGCGCAGCTTGTGCTCGTGGTGCAGCGCGACGCCGTGGTCCACGCCGTAGCGGTGGCCCCCCGTCATCTCCAGCACGTGGCCGCCCTTGCGGTCGGCGTTGTTGACCAGCACGTCGAAGACGGCCATCCGGCGCAGCGCGTCGGTGTCCTCGTGGACCAGCGTCACAGCGCGGTCCATCTCGTCGAGCCCGTCGAAGACCGAGAGGTAGCCGTCGGGCAGCTCGCCCTCGCCGACGATCGTGACGGCGTCCTGCTCGGGGTCCGGCTCCTGCCAGCACTGCATCATGCCGAGCCCGTGCGGGCCCTCGGCCAGCCAGGTCTGGGGCACCACGTCCCACGCGGTGGCGCGGGAGACCAGGTAGGCCGCGACCTCCCGGTCGGCGAGGGTCCCGTCGGGGAAGTCCCACAGCGGGCGCTCGCCGGCGACCGGCTTGTAGACCACCGGCACCCCGTCGAGGTCGCCGAGGAAGGTGGCGTTCGAGGCCGGCATGATCCGGCCGCGGAGCTCGAGGCCCCCCGTCGGGACCGCCTGCTCCTCGGGGGCGCCGCTCACGCGGGGTCGCGGCGCTTGAACCCGTTCGCGCGCACGCACAGGTGGCCGTCGGGGTCCACCGCGATGCCGCAGAACGGGCAGGACGGGCGGCCGGCCTCGAGCACCTGCTCGGTGCGCTTGACGAAGGCACGGGCGGTGCCCGGCTCCAGCCGGACCAGCATCATCTCGTCGGGCTCGGGCTCGTCCCCCTCGTCCTCGACCTGCTCGGGGCCGACCACGGCGGTCTCGACGAACGGGAAGACCTCGATCACGACGCGCTCGTCGTCGGGGTCCCACGACAGCGTCATGGTGCCGGCGCGGAACTCCTCCTCGATCGGCTGCTCGAGCGGGGCCTGGTCCTCGAGCGCGACGGGGGCGACCGCGGGCACCAGGCCCTCGGTGCTCTCGCTGGTCATCACCTCGTCGAGCAGCTCGTCGACGCGCTCGGCGAGGGCGGCCACCTGCTGCTTCTCGAGCGCGACGCTGACGATGCGCGGCCCGGAACGGGCCTGGAGGAAGAAGGTGCGCGAGCCCGGCTCGCCGACGGTGCCGGCGACGAAGCGCTCGGGAGGGTCGAAGCCGTGGACGATGGGCATGACGCTCACCCTATGACGTGCCCGAAGGGTGGGCGCGTCAGGCCGGGCCCGCTCCCCCGCCGACCGCGGCGTCCTGCGGCTCGGCGGCCTCCTCGCCCTCGGCCTGCGGCTTCGGCGCCATCCAGGACAGGTCGCCGGCGTGGGTGTTGGAGGCCACGACGTACGGCCTGCTGCCGGTGTAGCGCACGATCGAGACCGAGGCCGGGTCCACCGTGATCCGCTGGAACAGGTCGAGGTGCATGCCGAGGGCGTCGGCCAGCACCGCCTTGATCAGGTCGCCGTGGCTGACGGCCACCCACACGCCCCCGTCGCCGTGGCTGGCCGTCACCGCGGCGTCGTGGCGGCGTACCGCGGCGACGACGCGTGCCTGCATCGTGGCCATCGACTCCCCACCCGGGAAGGTCACCGCAGAGGGCTGCGACTGCACCGTCGACCACAGCGGCTCCTGGGCAAGGTCCTTGAGCAGCCTGCCCTGCCAGTCGCCGTAGTCGCACTCGACCAGGCCCTTGTCGGTGCTGAGCGGGACCTCGGGGCCGTCGTCCGGGCGGGCACGCAGGATCTCGCGGGCGGTCTGCTTGCAGCGCTCGAGCGGGCTGCTGACGACACCGGCCAGCGGCACCGGCGCGAGTCGCTCGGCGGTGCGCCGGGCCTGGCCGACGCCGGTCTCGTCCAGGCGGACCCCGGGCGTCCGTCCCGCCAGGGTGCCGCTGGCGTTCGCGCTGGTGCGGCCGTGACGGACGAGGATGACGGTGGCCATGGCCGCGAGCCTAGGGCGCGCCCTGTGGCGTGTCCGCGCGGCCCGGGCCTACCGTTGCCCGGTGATCGTCGACAGCGCCGTCTACCGCGACGGGTGCCGCCAGGAGCTCGACGTCGAGCCGCACGACTACGCAGCGCTGCGCTCGGAGGTCGAGGGCGCCCACGACTTCGTCTGGATCGGGCTGCACGAGCCGACGGCCGAGGAGCTCTCCCACGTGGCCGGCGCCTTCGACCTGCACCCGCTCGCCGTGGAGGACGCGGTGAAGGCCCACCAGCGCCCCAAGCTCGAGCGCTACGGCGACGGGCTCTTCCTGGTCCTCAAGACGCTCTGGTACGTCGACGAGGACGACGCCGTCGAGACCGGCGAGATCAGCCTCTTCGTCGGCGCCCACTTCGTGGTCACCGTCCGTCACGGCGACGGCTCCGGCCTGCAGAACGCCCGCACCTACCTCGAGGGCGAGGAGCAGGTGCTGACCCACGGGCCCTCGGCGGTGGTCTACGCGGTGTGCGACCAGGTCGTCGACGACTACGTGGCCGTGGTCGACGCGCTCCAGGTCGACGTGGACGAGGTCGAGTCGTCGGTCTTCTCCCCCGCCCGCACCGACGACTCGAACCGGATCTACGTGCTCAAGCGCGAGATCAGCGAGGTGCGGCGCGCCGTGCTGCCGCTGCGCGAGCCGATGCGACGGTTCTCGGTGGGCGAGGTGCCCGGCATCCGTCAGGAGGCCTCGCCGTTCTTCCGCGACGTCTCCGACCACCTCGCCCAGGCCGCGGACGCGGTCGACGGCCTCGACTCCCTGCTGTCCACCGCCTTCGACGCCTCCCTGGCCCGGATCTCGGTGCAGCAGAACGACGACATGCGCAAGATCTCCGCCGGCGCCGCACTGGTCGTGGTCCCGACCCTGATCGCCGGCATCTACGGCATGAACTTCGACCACATGCCCGAGCTGCACTGGACCTACGGGTACGCCTACGCGCTGGCGCTGATGTTCGGCATTGCCGCGCTGCTGTGGTGGTTCTTCAAGCGCTCCGGCTGGCTCTGACTGGGTGCCCGCGCCCGGTCGTCCGACCTGGTGGTGGTCAGCCGCCGAACGCGGCGCGACCCTGCGTCGCGGAGGTGCCCAGGTCGCTCGTCGGAAGGGCCTCACCGGCCGCGACGGCCGCGACCCAGGCCTCCGTGGTCGCGACGGCGGCGAAGTTGGAGTGCAGGAGCACGAGCAGGGTCTGGTGCAGCTGGTCGGCCGACACCTGGCCGGCCTCGTTCGCGAGGTGGATCGCACCCGTGGCGTCGGAGAGGATCTCGGCGGTCAGGCCCAGCTCCTCGGCCCCCACGGCTGTGGCGAGGTCGCAGTTGTTGGTCATGTAGCCGACGACCGTGACGGTGTCGACGTCCCTCTCGGCCAACCACTGCGCCACGTCGGTGCCGGCGAAGACGCTCCCCTTGTCCTTGGTGGCTCGCTTCCAGGACGGGTCCAGGCGCCGCTCGACCTCCGGGTGCAGCGACCAGCTCTCGCTGCCCACGGCGAAGACGGGCGCACCCTCCGGCAGCTCGTGCTGCACGACGACGACGGGCAGGTCCTGCTCCTGCGCCGTCCCGAGGGCTGCGAGCACGTTGGCGAGGGTCTCCTCGCGCGACGGGGACTGGATCTGGAGGATCCCGTCGAAGTACTCCTGCTGGACGTCGACGACGACGAGGGCGCGGCGGGGGGCAGTCATGGGGTTCTCCTGTGGGGTCCGACGGATGGTCCGGCTTCCACGATGGCCCATCCGGACGGCTACCGTGAGTGGCACGAACGACGTCCGTCGATGAGATCGGGCCAACCATGCGGATCGCTGTCCACGCCTTCGACGGCATCACTATGTTCCACCTCGCCGTCCCGCTGCTGGTGTTCGGCGAGGTCGGCCGGCTGGGCCTGGCCACGGGGTGGGACCCGGTCGTGTGGACCCAGGACGGGCTCGGTGTGCGGACGGCCGAGGGTCCGCGGGTGGAGGACGTCCTCGGCCCCGACGCCGTCGACGGCGCCGACCTGGTGGTGCTGGCGTCCTGGCCGACCGACCTGCCGCCCGCCGGTGCGGCGCTGGCCGGCAGCATCCGCGCCGCACACGCGCGTGGGAGCCGGGTCGCGGGCCTGTGCCTGGGCGCGTTCCCGGTGGTCGACAGCGGTCTGCTCGACGGCCGTGAGGTGGTCACCCACTGGGGCGCCGTGGAGGAGCTCGCGCGACGCCGGCCCGAGGTGGCTGTCCGACCCGCCGCCCTCTACCTCGACCACGGCGACGTCCTCACCTCGGCAGGCACCGCCTCCGCGATCGACGCCTGCCTGCATCTCGTCCGTTCCCACCTGGGCTCCGCCGCCGCCGCGACCGTCGCACGCCACCTCGTCGTCGCGCCGCACCGTGAGGGCGACCAGGCGCAGTACGTCGACCGCCCGATCCACCAGCCCGGCGGCGTGGGGCACCTGGGGCCGACCACCGACTGGGCGCTGGCGCACCTCGACCGACCGCTGACGGTCGACGACCTCGCGACCCACGCCCGGATGAGCAGGCGCACCGTCACCCGCCGGTTCGTCGAGGTCACGGGGACCACACCGGCGCGCTGGGTCCTGGCTCGCCGCCTCGACGAGGCCCGGCGACTCCTCGAGACGACGACCTGGCCCGTCGCCCGCGTGGCCACGGCGTGCGGGTTCAGCAGCGTCGTGACGTTCCGACAGAACTTCGTGACCGCCTACGCGACCACGCCGACGTCCTACCGGCAGCGGTTCTCGCCCGCCCGGGACACGAGCGCGGGCCCGGGGGCTCAGGCCTGGAGCACGCCGAAGGCCACGAGCAGCAGCACGCCGGCCCCGAGCAGCACCCGGTAGACCACGAACGGGGTGTAGGAACGGGTCGAGACGTAGCGCAGCAGCCAGGCGATGGCGGCGTACCCGACCACGAAGGAGACGACGGTGGCCAGCAGCGTCGGCCCCCAGCCGTACGGGTTGTCGGAGCCGGGGACGTCCTTGAGCTTGTAGAGACCGGCGCCGACCACGGCCGGGATGGCCAGCAGGAAGGCGTAGCGGGTGGCGTCGGCGCGCTCGTAGCCGAGCGCACGGCCCATGGAGATCGTGGCGCCGGAGCGGGAGACGCCGGGGACGAGCGCCGCGGCCTGGGCGGCGCCCATCAGCACGGCGTGCTTGAGACCCATCTTGTTCAGCCCCCGGTCGTTGGCGCCGTAGCGGTCGGCCAGGCCGAGCACGATCCCGAGCACGATCAACGTGGTGCCGATGATCCACAGGCTGCGCAGCTGGCGGTCGATCGCGTCCTCGAAGAACAGGCCGAGCACCACGATCGGCAGCGAGCCGACGATGATGTACCAGCCCATCCGGGCGTCCAGCTGCCCGCGCAGCTCCGGCTTGACCAGGGAGCGCGCCCACATCGAGCCGATCCGCCAGATGTCGCGGCGGAAGTAGATCAGCACCGCCAGCTCGGTGCCGATCTGCGTCACCGCGGTGAAGGCGGCGCCGGGATCCCCCCAGCCGAACAGCTCGGGGAAGATCCGCAGGTGGGCGCTGCTGGAGATGGGCAGGAACTCCGTGAGTCCCTGGATCACCCCCAGCACCAGGGCTTGGAGCAGGTCCGACACGGTCAGGACCCTAGACCGCGTGCGGGTCGCGTCGGCAGGCGGCGCGCGGATCGCTACGGTTGCGCCATGCAGCAGCGACGCCTCGGGAGCAGCGGCCTGTCGGTCTCGCGGCTCGGGCTCGGCACGATGACCTGGGGCGCCGACACCGACGAGCACGAGGCCCGCGAGCAGCTGACCGCCTTCGTGGGGGCCGGCGGCACCCTGGTGGACACCGCAGCCGGGTACACCGACGGCGGCTCGGAGACCCTGCTGGGCACCCTGATCGGCACGGTCGTGGACCGCGACGACCTCGTGATCGCCACCAAGGCCGGGATCTCCCGTCGCTCCGGCGCCCGCGTCGTGGACACCTCGCGGCGGCACCTGCTGAGCACCCTGGACGCCTCGGTGGCCCGCCTGGGCGTCGACCACGTGGACCTGTGGCAGGTGCACACCTGGTCGGCCTCGGCGCCGATGGAGGAGACCCTGGCCGCGCTGGACCACGCGGTGGCAACCGGGCGTGCGGCGTACGTCGGCATCTCCAACTACGCCGGCTGGCAGACCGCCCGCGCCGCGACCTGGCAGCAGGCGGTCCCGGGACGCAGCCCGCTGGTCTCGACCCAGGTCGAGTACTCGCTGCTCAACCGCACCGTCGAGCACGAGGTGCTGCCGGCCGCCGACGCCCTCGGGCTCGGGGTGCTGCCGTGGTCGCCGCTCGGGCGCGGGGTGCTGACCGGGAAGTACCGCGCGGGCACGCCCTCGGACTCCCGTGGGGCGTCACCGGTCTTCTCCGGCTTCGTGGGGGCCTACCTCGACGAGGACAGCGCCCGCGTGGTGGAGGCCGTCGCCCGCGCCGCCGACGGCCTCGGGTGGACCCCCCTGGAGGTGGCCCTGGTCTGGGTCCGGGACCGCCACGGGGTGACCGCCCCGATCCTCGGCTCGCGCACCGCCGCCCAGCTCACGGCCGCCCTCGGCACGGAGGCCAAGACGCTGCCCCGGGAGATCGCGACCGCCCTCGACGACGTCTCGGAGGGCTCTCGGTGAGCCGGGGGGGTCGACGCCCGCCCGGACGCGCGGTGGAGTGGGAGTTCGACAAGGTCACCTTCGACCGCGGGTTCCCCCGCACCGTGGTCACCAAGCTGCTGGTCGAGCGCGCCGAGCACGGCGGCTGGGAGCTCGACCGGGTGCGGATCGGGTCCGACGGGACCCGTCGGGTGGTGCTGCGCCGCAAGATCATCCGGCAGCTGCGACCCACGTTCTTCTAGGTCCGGCTGCGGCGCTGCGGCGCAGCACCCCTGACGGGGCGGCGACCAGGCTCAGCCCTGGAGGCCCAGGGCGAAGGCGACGTTGCCGGCCTCGTCGACGCTGGCGTCCAGCACCTTGTCGTCGAGCTGGACCGTCGCGGTCTCGTCGAGGAAGACCCGCGCCCCGTCCTGCTCGACCACCTGGTCGGTGGCGGCGGGCTGGTCGGCGGCGCTGACCGCGAACGACGGCTCGGGGCCGTCCTCGCCGGAGATGCGCAGGCCGGCCTCGGGCAGGCCCTGGTCGGTCGCGATCTGGTCGTTCAGGTCCTTCACGATGGTGCTGGCGTTCTCGGTGAGGGTGAGCACGTGGCTCTCCTTCCGATGGGGGGCTGGACGACCTCCACCTTGCCGACCGAGCCCCCCGACGTTCAAGTCGGGAGGCCGCCCGCGCGTGTCAGACCTCGTCGAGGAACCGGTCGAGGACCCGCGACCCGAACTCGAGCGCGTCGACCGGGACGCGCTCGTCGATGCCGTGGAAGAGCGCGGTGAAGTCGAGGTCGTCGGGCAGGCGCAGCGGGGCGAACCCGTACGACCGCATCCCGAGCCGGGTGAAGTGCTTGGCGTCGGTGCCCCCGCTCATCAGGTACGGCGCGACCAGCGCCCCAGGGTCCTCGGCGAGCAGCGAGCGGCCCATGGCGTCGACCAGCGCGCCCTCGTACGGCGTCTCCCACGGCTTTTGGTGGCTGACGAAGTCGATGTCGACGGTGTCCCCGCAGAGCGCGGCGAGGGTGTCGAAGAACTCGTCCTCGAAGCCCGGCAGGAACCGGCCGTCGACGTGGGCGGTGGCCTCCTGCGGGACGACGTTGACCTTGTAGCCGGCGCTGAGCATGGTCGGGTTGGCGGTGTTGCGGATGACGGCGCCGAGCATCCGGGCGGCGCCGCCGAACTCCTCGACCAGCGACTCGGCGTTCCCCGGCGTGGCCTCGGTGCCGGCGAGGTCGGCCACCGCCGCCAGCAGCGTCTGCATCGCGGGCGTCAGCCGGACCGGCCACTCGTAGGACCCGATCCGGGCGACCGCGCCGGCCAGGTCGGTGACGGCGTTGTCGTGGTTGATCATCGAGCCGTGACCGGCGCGGCCGCGGGCGGTGAGCCGCATCCAGGCCATCCCCTTCTCCGCGGCCTCGATCAGGTAGACCCGGCGCCCGCGCACGGTCGCGCTCCAGCCGCCGACCTCCCCGACGGCCTCGGTGCAAGCCTCGAGCTGGTCGGCGTGCTCGCGGACGAGCACCTCGGCGCCCTGGTGCCCGCCGGCCTCCTCGTCGGCGGTGAAGGCCAGCACGACCGGACGGTCGGGGACCGCGCCGGCGCGGGCGCGCGCCCGGACCACCGAGAGCAGCATCGCGTCGAAGTCCTTCATGTCGACAGCGCCGCGGCCCCAGACGTACCCGTCCTGGACCTCGCCGCTGAACGGGTCGACCTGCCAGTCGGCGGCCTCGGCCGGCACGACGTCGAGGTGGCCGTGCAGGAGCAGGGCGTCGGTGCGCGACCGGTCCGCCCCGCCCCAGTGCGCGATCAGCGAGGTCCGGCCCGGCGCGGCCTCGACCAGCTGCGAGGAGATGCCGACCTCGTCGAGCAGCGCCGCGACGTGCTCCGCGGCCTTGCGCTCCCCCGGACCGTCGGCGTCGCCGTAGTTGGAGGTGTCCATCCGGATCAGGTCGCGGCAGGTCTCGACGACCTCCGCCGCCGGGTCGTAGCCCGGGTCGCGCGGGGCCGTCGGGGTGCCCTCGCCGGTCGTCTGGTCGCCGTGGCTGCTCATGACCTCATCGTGGCACCTCCGCTCCACCCGCCCGATGCAGGACCGGGCCACGGCCTTTGCTAACGTTGCGCCCGCACTCGTCCGGGTGGCGGAATTGGCAGACGCGCTAGCTTGAGGTGCTAGTGCCCGTATTAGGGCGTGGGGGTTCAAGTCCCCCCTCGGACACCGACGAAGGACCAGGTCATCGGCCTGGTCCTTCTGCTTTCCCCGCCGAGATGACGCTCCCGGACAGCCGAGATGACGCTCGCGGCGCCTCGAGATGACGGTTCCGGGCACCTCATTCCAGGGCGGCGAGGTGGCCGAGCAGGCGTACGGCCTGGGTGCCTCAGGCGGTCGGCCGACGGAGCGGTCAGCAGGCCGATCCGGTCCAGGTGGGGGCGGATCGGCCTCGGCGAGCAGGCCGGGCAGCGCGACGGTGACGTGCTCGACGAGGTCGGCCACCTCGTACGGCAGGTCGCCCACACCACCGTCCTCGTGGTCGACGACCCGGCAGGTGGGGCCGCCCCAGACGGGGGTGCCCAGGTTGCCGTCACCGTGGGTCAGCATCAGCTCGTCGGGGGTCGGCGGCGCCACCGGCTCCTCCGCGAGCCAGTCCCCCGCCGCGACGAGCGCCTCACCGACGACGGCGTCACCGGCGTACGACGTCGTGGCAGCGTGTCGAGCACGGCAGCCGGCAGACGTGCTCCCGTCAGTGGCGCGTCGGCGCCCGCGTACTGCGGAGCCGGACCTGGTGCGTCGACTCGGCCACGCCCCAGGGTGCCGCAACCGTCACCTCGGGTGCCCGCCATCGTCATCTCGGCCGGTCGGGAGCGTCATCTCGGCGGGTGCGGACGGGGCGGACGCGGGCGTCGGGGCGGGCCAGGTAGGCGCCGAGGTTGGCGCCGTAGGCCGGGTCCTGCTCGCGCCGCTCGACCGCGGACGAGGCGGCCAGTTCGGACCCGGGGGCGACCTCGCCGAGGGCGCGGGTGACCGGACGCGTCAGCCGGTGCACCCCGCTGCGGGAGTCGTGCACGGGGCCCAGCGGGTCCGGGGCGACGCCGGGCGGGGACAGCGCGTCCGGGTCGAGCCCGAGGCCGCACTCGCCGAGCCGGTCGGCCATCCAGAGCAGGGTCACGTCGGCCAGGCCGCGCTCGGGATACCCGCCCCCGACGTCGCAGTGCACGCCCGCGAACCAGACCCGCTCGACCCGCCTGCCCTCCGCGGCCGCCGCGGGGTCGTCCTGCCACAGCGTCGGCACGAACGGCCCGCGCCGCTCGTCGACCGCCACGGCGTGGAAGGCGGCGTCCACCCGGCTGCTCAGGGCCGTGTCGTGGAAGCGCCAGCGATGGTTGATCCACCGCACGGCGTCCAGGCGGCCCAGCGGGATGCCCAGCGCGCCCACCGTGTCCCAGACGCCGACCGCGCGGACCCTCGACTCGTGGGAGAACCGGGCCCGGAAGTCGGTCGACACCTCACCGCTCGGGTGCTCGGCGCGGTCGCGGTAGAGCGCGTACGCCTCGCCCTGCCGGTCCGCGTGCTCACGCCGCAGCACGCCGACGTTGCGCACCAGGCCGGCCAGGCTCCGCGCGGTGTAGGCGCCGCGGCTGAACCCGACCAGGAACAGCTCGTCACCGGGCTCGAAGTGCTCGACGAGGAAGGCGTACGCGTCCTGGACGTTGGCCGACAGCCCGAGGCCGAACACACCGCCGACCAGCCGCTCGAGCGGCCGGGTGCCGACGCCCTCGACGTAGTGGCCCCGCTGGGCGACGCCGTCCGGGCCGTGCGCGGCCAGCGCCCGGTGCAGCCGCACCACGTTGGTCGGCGCGGCCTTGCGCGCGGTGTTCCAGGTGCCGTCGCAGCACACCACCAGACGCGTCATCGCCACCTCCACCAGCCGTGCTGCCGAACCTAGGGCACCGTGGCGCCGTCGACCAGCGTCGGCGGACGGCCGTCGGCCCCGGGCGTGTCCTAGGCTCGTCCGGTGCCCCGCTCCTCCTCCCCCGCGCGTCGTGAGCGACGCCGACCCCCGGTGGCCAAGGACAAGCCGCGCCCGCGTCCGCACGAGCAGCCGCGCCCGCCCGCCGTCGAGGTCCCCAGCGAGCCCTTCCGCGTCGCCTTCGTCACCGGCTCGACGCCCGACAAGTGGGCACAGCGGTTCCGGGAGCGCTCGCGCCGCACGCTCGTGCTGGTGCCCGTCGAGGAGGCCGACCAGGAGCAGGTCGTGCGCGACGGGCGGGCCGACATGGTCCTGGCCCGGCTGCCGATCGACCGCGACGGCCTGCACTGCATCGCCCTCTACGACGAGCAGCCCGTGGTCGTGGTGGCCCTGGACCACGTCGTGACGGTCGCCGACGAGGTCACCACCGAGGAGCTGGCCGACGAGCAGCTCGTCCTGCCGGAGCGGTCCGGGTGGCGACCGGCCGTCGACCAGCTGCCCTGGCCGCCGATGGAGGTCCCGGACGCGGTCGAGGTCGCCGCCTCGGGCTCCGGGGTGGTCGTGCTGCCGATGGCCCTGGCCCGCCTGCACCACCGGCGCGACGTCACCTACCGCCCGGTCACCGACCTGCCGCCGACCCAGGTCGGCCTCGTCTGGCCGCTGGACGTCGACGGACCCGACGTGCAGACCTTCGTCGGCGTCGTCCGCGGCCGCACCGCCCGCAGCTCGCGCGACTGACCCGCCCGGGCGGGCCCTGCCCGGGGGGTGAGAACTTCAACGTAGATCTACACGCCCTGTCGAAGTACGGTGGGGTCAACACCTTCCCCCGAGGTGCCCGACGGGGCCGGCGTCTGCCGGCTCCGTCACATCTTCCGGTCCTGGGGCGGCCGTCCGCCGTCCCACGCGGACAGGGGGCCACGCTGTGAGCATCGAGGACATGAACGACGACGCCACCCTCACGGTCGGCGACCTCGCCGCCCGTACCGGCGTCGCCGCCGGCACGCTGCGGATGTGGGAGCAGCGCCACGGGTTCCCGGAGCCGTCCCGGCTGCCCTCGGGCCACCGGCGCTACCGCGAGAGCGACGTCGCCGCCGTACGCCGGGTGCTGGCCGCCCGCGACCGCGGCGTGCGCCTCGAGCAGGCCGTCGCCGACGCGCACACCTTGCGCCGGGTCGGGGACTCGGTCTACTCCCTGCTGCGCACCCGCCACCCCGAGCTGATGCCGCACCAGATGACCAAGCGCACCCTGCAGTCGTTGTCGCACGCCATCGAGGACGAGTACTGCGCGACCAACGACCGGCGTCGCATCCTCGGCGGCTTCCAGACCACGTCGTTCTTCCGCGGTGCGGCCCTGCGCTGGCGACGTCTCGCCGAGATGAGCCGCTCCGCGGTCATCTTCGCCCAGGACACCGACGACGAGATGGAGGTGCCCGGGCGGATCCAGCACATCCCGATCGACGCCGGCAGCCGGACGCGTCGTGAGTGGTTCCTGGTCTGCGAGTCGAGCACCCTGCCGGTGACGATGGCCGCCTGGGAGCTCCCCGGACAGGACCGCACGCCGGACCGGGAGCGCCGCTTCGAGGTGACCTGGAGCCTCGACCCGGCCGTCGTGTCCGACTCCGTGACGGCCTGCACCGAGATCGCCACCGCCGCCGGCTACGAGCTCGAGGGCCCCGACCCGGCCCTCGCCGGTGCCGCCAAGGTCACCTCGGCCGGGATGTTCCTGCGCGCGGTGTCCTACATCGACGCCGACCGCCCGCACTAGGGCCGACGGCGGGCCGGGTCACCGGCAGGCGGGGTCATGGGCAGGCGGGGTCACCACGAGGTGGCCAGCGGGCGGCCCTCGGTGAACCCGGCCGCCGACTGCACACCGATCAGTGCCCGCTCGTGCAGCTCCTCGAGCGTGGTGGCCCCGGCGTAGGTGCAGGCCGAGCGGAGCCCGGAGCAGATCTGGTCGATGAGGTCCTCCACGCCGGGGCGGGCGGGGTCGAGGTACATCCGCGACGAGCTGATCCCCTCCTCGTAGAGACCCTTGCGGGCCCGGTCGTAGGCCGACTCCGCCGCGGTCCGGTGCGCGACCGCGCGGGCCGAGGCCATCCCGAAGGACACCTTGTACGACCGGCCCTCGCCGTCCTCGACGAGGTCGCCGGGCGACTCGTGCGTCCCGGCGAACCAGGACCCCACCATCACCGAGGCCGCCCCGGCAGCGACCGCGAGGGCGACGTCGCGCGGGTGGCGCACTCCCCCGTCGGCCCAGACGTGGCCGCCGAGCTCCCGGGCGGCGGCCGCGCACTCGCGGACCGCCGAGAACTGCGGTCGCCCGACGCCGGTCATCATCCGGGTCGTGCACATCGCGCCGGGCCCGACCCCGACCTTGACCACGTCGGCCCCGGCCTCGATCAGTGCCCGGGTGCCCTCGGCGGAGACCACGTTGCCGGCCACGACCGGGACCTGCGGGTCCAGCCCGCGCACGGCGGCCAGCGCCTCGAGCATCCGGCCCTGGTGGCCGTGGGCGGTGTCGACGACGAGGCAGTCCGCGCCGGCCTCGAGCAGCTCCTTGGCGCGGGTGGCGACCTCGCCGTTGACCCCGACCGCGGCCGCGACCCGCAGCCCACCGCGGGCGTCGACCGCGGGGGCGTACAGGGTCGCGCGGAGCGCCCCGGTGCGGGTGAGCACGCCGGCGAGACGGCCGTCCGGGTGCACGGCGACGGCCAGCGGCGCCCGGGCGGCGTCGATCAGGTCGAAGGCCGCCCGCGGGTCCGCGTCAGCGCTGATGGTGGCCGAGGCCGGGCGCATCAGCGACCCGACCTGGGCGAAGCGGTCGACGTCCGCGCAGTCGGAGGCGGCGACCACCCCGACCGGGCGACCGTCCACGACCACGACCGCGGCCCGGTGGGCGCGCTTGGGGATCAGCGACAGCGCCTCGGCCACCGTCTGGTCGGGGCGCAGCTCGATGGGGGTGTCCAGCACCAGGTGGCGGGACTTCACGAACGAGACGACCTCGGCCACGACACCGGTCGGGATGTCCTGCGGGACGACCACCAGGCCGCCGCGACGGGCCACGGTCTCGGCCATCCGCCGGCCGGCGATCGCGGTCATGTTGGCCACGACGACCGGGATCGTCGCCCCGGTGCCGTCGCGGGTGGTCAGGTCGACGTCGTAGCGACTGGTGACGTCCGAGTGCCGGGGCACCATGAAGACGTCGTCGTAGGTGAGGTCGTGACCGGGGTTCTCCTGGAGGAAGTCCACGGCCCGACCGTACCCACCGCACCGGCCGCGGCGGCGTCACCGGCCCGCCGGGCGCGCCCGGCTCAGGTGGAGGCGACGCCGATGGCGCCGGAGCGGAACGCCTCGACGAAGTGCGCGTGGTCCTCGCGGACCTGGTCGGCGTAGCCGAGACCGAAGTCGGTCACCCAGTCCACCAGCTCGCGCCGGCGGCCCTCGACGCAGTCGGCGACGGCCTGCTCGACCTGGAAGTCGACCAGGTCCTGGTCGCTGTCCTCGTCGGATGCGCAGTGGATCTTCGCCGTGGCACGCCCCAGCAGCTCGACGACCCCGGCGATCTCGTCGGGCTCGATCAGCCCGTCCCACTCGAGGTCGACCTCGTAGGGCGACACCTCGGCGACCACGAACCCCTCGCCGTCGAGCGAGGTGTAGCCCAGCAACGGGTCGGTGTGCGCCTGCAGCGCGCGCTGGCTGACCACCGTGCGGTGGCCCTCGTTCTCGAAGTACTCCTCGATCGAGTCGTGCTCGGCGTAGCGGCTGACGGCCGGCACGTTGGCCTGCTTCATCGACAGCAGCACGTCGTTCTCCAGCGCCTGGCTCCAGCCCTCGACCAGCACGTTGTACGCCGGGAGCCCGGCGCTGCCGATGCCGAAGCCGGACTTGCCGACGATGTCGAGGACGTCGTAGAACAGCGGTCGGTCGTGGCGCTTGTCCTCGGGGATCGTCTCGAGGTACTGCTCGAAGGCGCGGGTGACCTTGGCCCGCTCGGTCTTCGACAGCTGCCGCACCGTGGGGTGGTCGGCGAACCGACGCCCGCCGTCCTCGCCGACCACGGTCTGGCCGCCGACCAGGTCATGACGCGTCTGGCCGCGGGCCTCGAGCAGCGCGGCGCGGATCGGGCCCTCGGTGTTGGCGAGCGTGAGCGCGAAGTCCTCGTCGTTCTCGGTGTCGCGGTAGGCGTCGATCTGCGACAGGTAGGCACGGACGTAGCGCCCGATCAGCCGGCGCACGTCCTCCTCGGGCAACGCCTTCTGCCACCCGGTCAGCGCCAGCGAGGCCGCGAAGCGCTGGAGGTCCCAGGTGAACCGGCCGAGGTAGGCCTCGTCGAAGTCGTTGACGTCGAAGACCATCCGGCCGTCGGCGTTGACGTAGGTCCCGAAGTTCTCGACGTGCAGGTCGCCGTGCACCCAGATCCGGCCGCTGCGCTCGTCGCAGAACGGGTCCGGGTCGCGGGTCACGTCGGCGTAGAACAGGCAGGCCGTCCCGCGGTAGAACGAGTGCGGGTCGGCGGCCATCTTGCGGAACTTCGCGCGGAACGCCGCGGGGTCGCGCTCCATCAGCGACGCGAACGCGTCGTTCAGCACCGTCACGATGGTTTCGGTGCGGCGCTCGGCCGTACGGGGGGTCGCCATGGCGTCAGCCTGCCACGCGGACGAGCGGTTGTACTCAGCCCACCCGGGTAGGACGACGGGCGCGTGAGCACCCCGCCCGGGGCGAGGGTTGCGGCATGAGCAACCACACCACCTCGTCCAAGAACACCAACGCCTTCTTCGTCCAGGCCGCGCTGTCGTTCGGCGTCGCGCTGCTGGCCATGGTCATCGCCGTGCTCTACCTGCCGGTCGACCCGTGGGTGCGGGCCTTCCTGGCCCTCGGCACCCTGTTCCTGACCACCTCGGCGTTCACGCTGGCCAAGTGCGTGCGCGACAACCAGGAGAACCAGGCGGTCATCCACCGCCTCGACGAGGCCCGGGTGGAGAAGCTCCTGGCCGAGCACGACCCGTTCCGCCAGGTCTCCTGACGCGGGAGCGCCCGGGGAGGAGGCCCCATGTCCCCTCCCCGGGCGCGGTCCGGGGACCCCGCGCCGTCGGCGCGGGGTCTCAGCGCGTGGTCAGCGCAGCTGGGCGCTGGTCAGGCCGAGCACACGGCGGGCCACGATCAGCTGCTGGATCTGCTGGGTGCCCTCGAAGATGTCGAGGATCTTCGAGTCCCGGGCCCACTTCTCCAGCAGCTCGGTCTCGGAGTAGCCGATCGACCCGGCCAGCTCGACGCAGCCGAGGGTGACCGCCGAGCCGACGCGGCCGGCCTTCGCCTTGGCCATCGAGGCCTCCAGCGAGTTGGGCTGCTTGTTGTCGGCCATCCAGGCGGCCTGCAGGGTGAGCAGGTACGCCCCCTCCCAGTCGGCCTCCATCTCGAGCAGGCGGGCGGCCGCGGCGGACTGGTTCTGGGCCGGGCGGTCGTAGTCGACCTCGACGCCGGCCCGCGCGAGCAGGTCGCGGGTGAGGTCGAGCGAGGCGCGGGCGCAGCCCACGGCCATCGCGGCGACCAGCGGCCGGGTGTTGTCGAAGGTCGCCATCGCGCCGGCGAAGCCCTGCTTGGTGTCCACCTCCGGGCTGCCGAGGAGGTTCTCGGCCGGCACCCGGCAGTCCTCGAAGATGATCGTGGCGGTGTCGGAGGCCTTGATCCCGAGCTTGTGCTCGAGCCGGTCCACGCGCATCCCCGGGGTGCCCTTCGCCACCACGAAGGACTTGATCGCGGCCCGTCCGAGGTCGCGGTCCAGGCTGGCCCACACCACGATGTGGTCGGCGCGGTCGCCGGCGGTGACGTAGATCTTCTCCCCGTTGATGACGTACTCGTCGCCGTCGAGGCGCGCGGTCGTCCGGATGTTGGCGGAGTCCGAACCGGTGCCCGGTTCGGTGATCGCCATCCCGGCCCAGACGCCGGCGAAGCGCGCGAGCTGCTCGTCGTTGGCCACCGAGGCGATGGCCGAGTTGCCCAGGCCCTGGCGCGGCATCGACAGCAGCAGCCCCACGTCGCCCCAGCACATCTCGGCGATCGAGAGGACCGAGGCGAGGTTGGCGCCGTTCCTGGTGCCGCTGGTCCGGGTGCGCTGCTCGGCCTTCGCGTCGTCGCCGCGACCCACGCCGTTCGCGCCGGCACCCTCGGCGGCGCCGGACTCCGAGAGGCCGTCGATCATCGAGGCGAGCATGTCGAGCTCGCGGGGGTACTCGTGCTCGCCCTTGTCGTAGGTGCGCGACACCGGGCGCAGCATGTTCATCGCGACCTGGTGGGCCTGGCCGACCAGCGGTCGGAACTTCGTCGGCTCGTCGAGGTTGATCACGAGATCATCACGCTTCCTTCCATGACTCCGACGGCCCGCAGGTCGCGGTACCACCGCTCCACCGGGTGCTCCTTGACGAAGCCGTGCCCCCCGAGCAGCTGGACGCCGTCGAGGCCGATCCGCATGCCCTTGTCGGCGCAGGCCTTGCGGGCCAGCGCGGTCGAGCGGGCGGCGTCCCTGCCGGCGGCGACGTGCCCGGCGGCCTTGTAGGTCAGCAGCCGCATCGCCTGCAGCTCGATCGCGATGTCGGCGACCATGAACGCGACCGACTGGCGGTGGGCGATCGGCTCGCCGAACGCCTCCCGGCCCTTGACGTAGGGCGTCACGTAGTCGAGGACGGCCTGGCCGGTGCCGACGGCGAGCGCGCACCAGGCGATCCGCGACAGGCGCACGCACTCGGTGTAGGTGGAGCCGTCGGCCTCGCCGAGCAGGGCCTCGGCCGGGACCTGCACGCCGTCGAGGTGCAGCCGGGTCAACGACGCGGCACGGACGCCCATCGACGGGTCGGACTCGACGACCAGCCCGGGCGTCGACGACTCCACGAGGAACAGGCACGGGGACCCGTCGAGCTCGGCGCCGACGACGAACAGCTCGGCCTGGGCGCCGCGGACGACGGCGGACTTGAGCCCGTCGAGGCGGAACCCGCCGTCGGCCTCCCGTACGGCGGTGGTCGCCGGGGCCAGGACGTCGAAGAGGACCGCGGGCTCGGTGAGCGCGAGGGCGGCGGCGGGGACGTCGCCGTCGGTGAAGGACGGCAGGTAGGTCTGCTGCTGCGCCTCGGTGCCCCACAGGCCCAGCGCGGTCGCGACCGACCCGGGGGCGAGGGCGGCCACGGCCAGACCCATGTCGCCGTGCGAGAGCGCCTCGGCGACCAGGGTCCCGGCCATGGCGGAGCGCTCCTCGGAGATGCCCCCCAGCTCCACCGGGACGCCCAGCACGGGCAGACCGATCTCGAGGCCGGCCGTGAGGACCGGCCCGGGCGCCTCGCACGCCTCGTCGGCCCCGGTCGCCGCGGGCCGCAGCACCTCGGCTGCGTACTCGGAGACGAGGTCGACCAGCATCTGCTCGTCCTCGGTCGGGGTCAGGTCGAACACCCCGGTCCGCGGCGCGGACGGCACCCGGGCGCCCGGGCGCCCGGCCGACCCGGCGCGGGCGAACGTCCGGCTCACCGTGGTGACCGAGCGGAAGCCGGTCCGGGTGACGGTGAAGACGGCCTGCTCGGCCTGCTTGCGCAGCCCGACGCGGTCGAGGACGTCACTCCGGGCCAGCCGGTTCAGGCCGGCCACCACGAGCCCGAGGGGGTCGCGCGACTCCGAGGTCGGCACCCCGTGGCGGCCACCGGGCCGCAGCGCGTTGAGGAGGGACATACGAGATAATGTAACTCATAGTTACACTCAGTGCTACAGCGACTGCCGTTCCCCCGGTCACACCGGCGGTGCCGTCGGCGCCGGCGCGCCTAGGATCAGTCCCCGTGACCGAGCAGACCCAGCCCCACGCGCCCCACGGCCCCCTCCCCGACGGCGGCACGGTGCGTCCGATGACCCGGTGGGGCACTGCGGTCATGCACCGGCCCCAGGCCGCGGTCGTCGCCTTCGACGACACGCTGAGGACCCTGGTGGCCGACATGGTCGCCACGATGTACGCCGCCGACGGCGTCGGCCTCGCCGCGTGCCAGATCGGGGTGGACCAGGCGGTCTTCGTCTTCGACTGCCACGACGACGAGGGCGAGCGGACGGTGGGCGTCGTGTGCAACCCGCGTCTCGAGCTGCCCGAGGGCAAGGACCGCCGCCTCGACGTCGACGACGAGGGCTGCCTGTCCTTCCCGGGCGGGTTCGTCGAGTGCGCCCGCCCGGACACCGCCACGGTCGTCGGTCAGGGCCTCGACGGAGGCGAGGTGGTCTTCACCGGCGACGGCATGCTGGCCCGCTGCCTGCAGCACGAGACCGACCACACCCTGGGCACGGTGTTCGGGGACCGGCTGCCGACCAAGGCGCGCAAGAAGCTGCAGAAGGCGCACGACAAGGCCGCCGCCGACTTCCCGCCCGACTGGCCGGTCACCCAGCCGTAGCGGGACGCCACCGGAGGCTGAGGAGCGAGCGCCACCTCCGGAGGTCGAGGAGCGAGCGGAGCGAGCGTCTCGAGACCCACACAGGTCTCGAGGCTCGGGCCTGGCGGCCCTCCCACCTCGACCACCGATGCCGGTCGGGCCTGGCGGCCCTCCCACCTCGACCACCGGGTCAGGCGTAGCGGTGGCTCTTGGCCGAGTGGCCGGCCTCGCGGGTGCAGGTGCGCCCGCTGATCGCCTTGTGACCGCACAGGGCCTCGGTCGACGCCTCGGCGCCGTCGGCGGCCGGGGCGTCGGGAGCGACCGGCGGTCGCTCCGTGGGGGTGCGGACGGTCTTCTTGGCGCTCCCGGTGGGAGTGGCGCCGGGGCGCGGGGGCGTGGCGCCGCCGCGCGCGTAGTGGGCCTCGCGCAGGGCGCGCTGGGCGTCGAGCTTGCTCATCGGGTCATCACGTCACCGACTGTAGGCGCTACCACCGACACCGGCCCGCAGGCGCTCCGTCGATCACGTGTTCGAAGCGCCACACCGACCCTTCCCCTGGCGCCGCGGGTGCGCCAGCATGGCGACATGCCACTGGTCGACACGGTCGAGGTACGCCAGCCCGCACGCGACGACGTCGTCGGCCGGGCCTTCACGGTCGCGGGGGTCGGCGGCGGGTTCGAGGGGACCCTCCAGGTCCGGGTCACCGCCGGCGACCACGAGGTCGCCCGGACCTTCGTCACCACCCGGGCCGGGGGCGTCGGCGCGGGCGACTTCACCGGCGAGGTCCGCCTCGACGAGCGGGTGCCCGACGGCACCCGCCTGGTCGTGCGCGTCACCGCCGACCGGGGTGGTCCGGGAGACCGGGACGCCGACCGCGTGGCCGTCACCTGCTTCCCCCGGTCCACCGGGTTCGTCGTGCACGAGGTCGAGCGCGGCGAGACCCTCACCGGGGTGCTGCGCGGCCTGGCCGGCCTGACCTCGGCCACCGTCGACGACGTGGTGGCGGCCAACCCGGCGATCACCGACCCCGACGTCATCGAGGTCGGTCAACGGCTCACGATCCCGTTGCTGCCCGCCGCGCAGTGACGTAGCAGGCCACCGCGGCCGCAGCGGCCACGTTGAGCGAGTCGATCCCGGCCGCCATCGGGATCACCGCACGCCGGTCGGCCGTCTCCTGCCACCGTTCCGAGAGCCCCGGCCCCTCCGAGCCGAGCACCAGCGCGACCCGGTCCAGCCCGGCCACGGCCTCC
>JBBSKO010000010.1:0-20275 GCA_038256225.1 Propionibacteriales bacterium
CCGAGCAGCAGTCCGCGCAGGAGAAGTCCGTGGCCGAGCGCGACGCCGCGGAGCGCGAGGAGCAGGACCGCGCGGCCGCCGAACGGCGCGCCGAGCAGGTCGCCGAGACCCGCCTGCGCGAGGCCGAGGCCACCGAGGCGCGGGCCGGCACCACCGAGGACCAGGCCGCCCGTGAGCAGGCCCGGCTCGACCGCGAGGCCGCCGAGGCCGAGAAGCAGGCCGCGCAGTTGCGCAGCCAGACCGAGAAGTGAGGACCACCATGCTGAAGAAGATCGTCGCCCTGCCCTACGAGATCGCCCGCCTCCCGCTGGCCGCCGTCGACCACCGCCTCGCGGCGCGCCTCGACGAGACCTCCGCCCCGCGCGTGGCCCTCGACCGCACCCTCGGTTCCGCCGACAAGGTCGCCGGCACCGTCCTGCGCAACCGCGGCATCGTCGAGCGCGGCACCGAGCGCCTCGAGCGCGGTGAGAAGCTGGCCACCGCCGCCCGCCTCGAGGCCGAGGCCGAGGTCAAGCGCGAGCAGGCCCGTAAGAAGGCCGCCGCCGGTCGCCGCAAGGCCGCCGCCCAGCGCAGTGCCGCCCAGGACAAGGCCGCGGCCGGCCTGAAGGAGGCCGACGTCGCCGAGATCAAGGGCAAGCAGGAGGCCCGCGAGGCCGCCGAGAAGAAGGCCGCCGAGAAGAAGGCCGCCGCCGACAAGCGGGCCGCCAGCAAGGCGAAGGCCGCCGAGGACCAGCGCAAGCAGGCCGCCGCCGCGGCCGAGGAGAAGAAGAAGGCCGCCCAGCGCGAGGCGAAGGCCGAGATCGACGACGCCACCGCCTCGAAGAAGGCAGCCGACGAGGCCCGCGCCGACGCCGCGCGCCTCAGCGACCTCACCGAGGCCAAGAAGGACCAGCGCACCAGCGACTGACCCACGTCGCTCCCGCGAGCCGGACGGCCCGGGACGTCATGCGAACCGAGGGCACGTGTCCTCGGAGCGGATGACGTCCCGGGCCTTCGTGCGTCGTGCTGGGTGGTACCCCCGGTAGGATTCGAACCTACGCTTCCGCCTCCGGAGGGCGGCGCTCTATCCCCTGAGCTACGGGGGCTCCGTGGGGCGAGGCGAACCCTACAGGCGCCCGCCGGGCGGGGTGAAACCGGTTCGGGGTCCGCGCACCGGCGCCGATAGGCTGCCCGGGTGAACCCCGAGCAGCTCTCCACCGCGATCGTCGCCGCCCTGACGTCGCTCGTCGACGCAGGGACCCTCTCCCTGCCTGACGGCGTCCCGAGCACGGTGACGGTGGAGCGACCCCGTCAGAAGGGGCACGGCGACTACGCCACCAACGTCGCGATGCAGCTGGGCAAGAAGGCCGGCACGTCCCCGCGCGAGCTCGCCACGCTGCTGGCCGCCGAGCTCGGGCGCGCCGAGGGCGTGGCCGAGGTCGAGGTCGCCGGTCCGGGCTTTCTCAACATCTCCGTCGAGGCCGGCGCCCAGGGCGCCGTGGCCGCGCAGGTCGTCGCGGCGGGCGCGGCGTACGGCTCGTCGCAGACGCTGGCCGGCGAGCGGGTCGACGTGGAGTTCATCTCCGCCAACCCCACCGGCCCGCTGCACCTCGGCCACACCCGGTGGGCGGTGGTCGGCGACGCGATCGCGCGGGTGCTCGAGGCGGCCGGCGCGTCGGTGACGCGGGAGTTCTACATCAACGACCGTGGCAACCAGATGAACCTGTTCGGCGCCTCGGTCGAGGCCGCCGCCCTCGGCGTGCCTGTGCCCGAGAACGGCTACCACGGCGGTTACATCGCCGACGTCGCGGCGCAGGTCGTCGCCGAGCAGCCGGGCCTGCTCGAGCTCGAGGGCGCCGAGCGCACGGCGGCGTTCCGCGAGGCCGGGTACGCCGTGCAGCTGCGCCAGCAGCAGGAGCAGCTGGACCGGTTCCAGACCCACTTCGACGTCTGGTTCTCCGAGCGGAGCCTGCACGACTCCGACGACGTCGCGTCCGGGCTGGAGAAGCTGCGCGCGCAGGGCCACCTGTTCGACGACGGGGGAGCGCTGTGGATGCGCACCACCGACTTCGACGACGACAAGGACCGCGTCCTGATCAAGTCGGACGGCGACCTGACCTACTTCGCCAGCGACACCGCGTACTACGTCAACAAGCGCGAGCGCGGCTTCGACCGGTGCATCTACCTCCTGGGGGCCGACCACCACGGCTACGTCAACCGGCTCCGCGCGATGGCGGCCTGCGCCGGCGACGACCCCGACCGCAACATCGAGGTTCTGATCGGCCAGATGGTCAAGATCATGAAGGACGGCGAGGAGCTCAAGCTCTCCAAGCGCGCCGGCACGCTGGTGACGCTCGAGGAGCTGGTCGACCTGATCGGCGTCGACGCCCTGCGCTACACCCTCGCGCGCTACCCGGCGGACTCGCCGCTGACCCTCGACGCCGCCGAGATGACCAAGCAGTCCAGCGACAACCCGGTCTTCTACGTGCAGTACGCCCACGCGCGGGTCTCCTCGATCCTGCGCAACGGCGCCGACCTCGGGGTGCACCCGGCGACGGACGACTTCGACCCCTCGCTGCTGGGCCACGAGAAGGAGGGTGAGCTGCTCCGCGCGCTCGCCGAGCTGCCGCGGGTGGTGGCCAGCGCCGCGGAGCTGCGCGAGCCGCACCGGGTCGCCCGCTATCTGGAGGACCTCGCCGGGTCCTATCACCGCTTCTACGACAGCTGCCGCGTGCTGCCGATAGGCGACGAGGAACCCGGTGACCTGCACCGCGCCCGGCTGCTGCTGGTCGCTGCCACCCGGACGGTCCTGGCCAACGGCCTGGCCCTGCTCGGCGTCTCCGCCCCGGAGCGGATGTGACCACCACCCACGAGGCCGGCTGGGCGCACGCCTCCGGTGCCCTGCGCGGCCCCTCCTGGCTGCGCCAGCCCACCGACCCCAACGAGCTCGTGCCGCAGCTGTGGTCGCGCACGGCCCACAAGCGCGGCGACGACCTCGTCGTCGGCGGGGTGGCCCTGGCCGACCTGGCCGCCGAGCACATGACACCGGCCTACGTGCTCGACGAGGAGGACTTCCGGGCCCGCGCGGTGGCCTTCCGTGACGCCTTCGCCGGCTGGCAGGTCTACTACGCCGCCAAGGCGTTCGTGTGCACCGGTGTCGCCCGCTGGATCGCCGAGGACGGCCTCTACCTCGACGCCTGCTCGCCCGGCGAGCTGACGGTCGCGCTGCGCGGCGGCGTCGACCCGGCCCGCATCGAGTACCACGGCAACAACAAGACCGTCCCCGAGCTGCGCCGCGTCGTCAGCGCGGGCGTCGGCAAGGTCGTCGTCGACTCGATGACCGAGATCGAGCGGCTCGCCGAGGTCGCCCGCGACCTCGACGTCGTGCAGCCGGTCCTGGTGCGGGTCACCGCCGGGGTCGAGGCGCACACCCACGAGTACATCGCCACCGCGCACGAAGACCAGAAGTTCGGGCTCTCGATCACCTCCGGCGACGCGTTCGAGGCCGTACACCGGGTGCTGGCCGCCCCTGGCCTGGAGATGCGCGGGCTGCACTCCCACATCGGCAGCCAGATCTTCGACGCCTCCGGCTTCGAGGTCGCCGCGCGCCGGGTGCTGGCCCTGCACGCCCGGATCGCCACCGAGCTCGGCGTCGAGCTGCCCGAGATGGATCTCGGCGGCGGCTTCGGGATCGCCTACACGACCCAGGACGACCCCGCCGAGCCCGCCGACCTGGCCGCGGCCATGCGGTCCATCGTCGAGCACGAGTGCCGGGCGCTGGGGGTGGCGGTGCCGCAGCTGTCGATCGAGCCGGGCCGGGCCATCGCCGGGCCGTCGGTCTGCACGCTCTACACCGTCGGCACCGTGAAGCCGGTCCGCCTCGACGGCGGCGCCGTGCGCACCTACGTCTCGGTCGACGGCGGGATGAGCGACAACATCCGCACCGCGCTGTACGACGCCGACTACTCCTGCACGATGGCCGACCGCCACTCCGAGGCCGAGCCCGTGCTGGCCCGGGTCGTGGGCAAGCACTGCGAGGCCGGCGACGTGGTGGTCAAGGACGAGTTCCTGCCCGGCGACGTGCGTCCCGGCGACCTGCTCGCGGTGCCCGGCACCGGGGCGTACTGCCGCTCGATGGCCTCCAACTACAACCACGCGCTGCGCCCGCCGGTGATCGCGGTGCGGGACGGGGTCGCGCGGGTGCTCGTGCGGCGGGAGACTGAGGACGACCTGTTGGCGACCGACGTGGGTGATCAGGAGTGAGCGTGGAGACCGCAGGCGATCAGCGTCCGCTGCGGGTGGCGGTGCTGGGCTGCGGCTCGGTGGGCTCCCAGGTGGTACGGCTGCTCCAGGACCAGTCCGGCGACCTCGCGGCCCGCATCGGCGCGCCGCTCGAGCTGGCCGGGGTGGCCGTGCGCCGCCTCGACGCCGCGCGGGAGGTCGACGTGCCGCCGGGCCTGCTGACCACCGACGCCAGCGGGCTGGTCGCCCGGGACGACGTCGACCTGGTCGTCGAGGTGATCGGCGGCATCGAGCCGGCGCGCTCGCTGATCCTCTCGGCCCTCGAGCACGGCTGCTCGGTCGTCACGGCCAACAAGGCACTGCTGGCCGAGGACGGGCCCACCCTGTTCGAGGCCGCCGAGAAGGTCGGCCGCGACCTCTACTACGAGGCCGCCGTCGCCGGGGCGATCCCGATCCTGCGGCCGCTGCGCGAGTCGCTGGCCGGGGACCGCGTCACCCGGGTGATCGGCATCGTCAACGGCACGACCAACTTCATCCTGGACAAGATGGACACCGCCGGCAGCGGCTTCGCCGAGGCGCTCGAGGAGGCCCAGGAGCTCGGGTACGCCGAGGCCGACCCCACCGCGGACGTCGAGGGCTTCGACGCCGCCGCCAAGGCCGCGATCCTGGCCTCGCTGGCCTTCCACTCCCGGGTGACGGCCGCCGACGTGCACCGCGAGGGCATCACCGACGTCACCGCCGCCGACATGGCCTCGGCCCGCGCGATGGGCGCGGTGGTCAAGCTGCTGGCGATCGCCGAGCTGCGCCCTCCGAGCGAGCCGGGCGGCGAGGAGACCGTGGCGGTGCGCGTGCACCCCGCGATGATCCCGCGCAGCCACCCGCTGGCGTCGGTGCGTGAGGCGTACAACGCGGTCTTCGTCGAGTCCGAGGCCGCCGGCCAGCTGATGTTCTACGGCCCCGGCGCCGGCGGCGCCCCGACGGCGTCGGCGGTGCTGGGTGACCTGGTCACCGTGGCCCGCAACCAGCGCGCCTCGACCCGGGGCATGGTCGAGTCGGCCTACGCCGACCGGGCCGTGCTGCCGATGGGGGAGACCGTCACCCGCTACCACGTGGCGATCGACGTCGACGACCGCACGGGCGTCCTGGCCGCGGTGGCCGCCGCCTTCGCCGAGCACGACGTCTCCCTGCGCACGGTCCGCCAGGAGGGCCGCGGTGACGACGCCCAGCTCGTGGTCGTCTCGCACGAGGCCACCGACGCCGCGCTCGCGGCGACGGTCGCGCACCTGCAGGGCATGGAGATGGTGCGCGAGATCAGCTCGGTCATGCGCGTCGAGGGGGAGTCCGAGTGACCACCGACCAGAGCACCGACCAGACCACCGAGCGGCGTGCACCCGGGGCGGTGCGCCAGTGGCGCGGCGTCATCGAGGAGTACCGCGACCTGCTCGACCTGCCGGACCTGCCCGACGGGATCCCGGCCGTCACCCTGCGCGAGGGGGGCACACCCCTGGTCACCTCCGAGTGGCTCTCGGGACTGACCGGCGCCGACGTGTGGCTCAAGGTGGAGGGCGACAACCCCACCGGGTCCTTCAAGGACCGCGGGATGACCGCCGCGATCTCGGTCGCCCGCTCCGAGGGTGCCCGCGCCGTGGTCTGCGCCTCCACCGGCAACACCTCGGCGTCGATGGCGGCCTACGCCGCCAAGGCCGGTCTCCAGCCGCTGGTGCTCGTGCCCGAGGGCAAGATCGCCGCCGGCAAGATGGCGCAGGCGATCCTGCACGGCGCGCAGGTGATCATGGTCCGGGGCAACTTCGACGACTGCCTGACCATGGCGCGCCGGATGGCCGAGGACTACCCGGTCGCGCTGGTGAACTCGGTCAACCCGGTGCGCCTCCAGGGCCAGAAGACCGCCGCGTTCGAGATCGTCGACTTCCTGGGCGACGCCCCCGACCACCACGTCCTGCCGGTCGGCAACGCCGGCAACGTCTCGGCCTACTGGATGGGCTACACGCAGTACGCCGATCTCGGCCACTCCACCCGCCGGCCGGTGATGCACGGCTTCCAGGCCGCCGGCGCCGCCCCGCTGGTGCACGGGTCGCCGGTGGCGGACCCGGAGACCAAGGCCACCGCCATCCGGATCGGCAACCCGGCCTCCTGGCACCTCGCCGTCGCCGCCCGCGAGGAGTCCGGGGGTCGCTTCGCCGCGGTCACCGACGACCAGATCCTCGCCGCCCAGCGCGAGCTGGCCCGCCGTGACGGCGTCTTCGTGGAGCCGGCCTCCGCCGCGGGCGTCGCCGGCATCCTCCAGGACCTCGTGCAGGGTCGGGGCTATGACGGCACCGTCGTGGTCACCGTGACCGGCCACGGGCTCAAGGACACGGTGACCGCGCTCGAGGGGGTCGGCCCGCTGGTCGACACCGTGGTCGACGCCGACCCGGCCGCCGCGGCCGCCGCGGCCGGGCTCGACGGGCCCGACCCTCGTGACGGCGCCTGAGCGGGGCAGCGGCGTGACGACGTACGTCGAGGGATCGGTGCGCGTCAGCGTCCCGGCGACCTCGGCCAACCTGGGTCCCGGCTTCGACTCCCTCGGCCTGGCCCTGGCCCGTCGCGACCTCCTGGAGGCCGTCGTCCTGGGACGGGCCGGCGCCGACGGCCCGTCGGTCGAGGTGGAGGTGCGCGGCGAGGGAGCGGCGACCCTGCCCCGGGGTCGTGACCACCTGGTGGTCCAGGCGATGGAGGCGGCGTTCGCCGCGCTCGGGGTCGCCGCCCCGGACCTCCGGCTGACCTGCCACAACGTCATCCCGCAGGCCCGCGGGATGGGGTCGTCGTCGGCCGCGATCGTCGGGGGCCTCGGCCTGGCCCGGGCGCTGGTGCCCGACGGCGCGGACCGCCTCGACGACGACGCGCTGCTGGCCATGGCCGCCCGGATCGAGGGCCACCCCGACAACGTGGCGCCCGCCCTGCTCGGCGGCTTCGTCGTCTCCGGGCACGACGACGGCGTCTGGTGGGCCGTGCCGGCGCCGGTCGACCCGCGCGTGCGCACCGTGGTCCTGGTACCGCCCGACCCGGTCCCCACCGAGCTCGCGCGGGGGCTGCTCCCCACCACCGTGCCGCTGGCGGAGGCCGCGGCCGACGCCGGTCGCACCGCGCTGCTGGTCGCGGCGCTCGGGGGGAGGGTCGAGCACCTCTGGCGCGGGACCCGCGACCACCTCCACCAGGAGCACCGCCGCCCGGCGATGCCGGCCACGCTGGAGATGGTGGACCGGCTGCGCGCCCGGGGGGTGGCGGCCGCGGTCTCCGGTGCCGGGCCGACCGTGATCGCCCTGGTGACCGACGAGGCCGACGCCGCGTCGGTGCTCGCCGACACCCCCGAGGGCTGGGTGTCCTGGGCGCTCGACGTCGACCCGCGTGGTCTGGTCGTCGAGGTCTGAGCCGCGCCGCTGGTGCTAGGTTGAGCAGCGTCGCCGATCTCGGCGACGTGCCGGTGGGCCTTCGCCCCCGGCGCTGACCTCGTCCGTGCGCCGATCGTGCCGGGCAGCCCGCTGCCCGTCCCGGACGCAGCGCGCCGGCGAGCGACCGACCTGGCACCGACCGCCCGGCAGGGCAAGGACCTCACGTGACCGAGACCGACACCAGCGCCCCGACCACCGACGCCCCGGCCGCGCGCAAGCGCTCCGGCGGCCTGAGCACCATGCTGATCGCGGACCTCAGGTCCATGGCCGTCGGCCTGGGCGTCAGCGGTGCCGGCTCCCTGAAGAAGGCACAGCTCGTCGACGCCATCAAGGCCGCCCAGTCGACCGGCCCGGCCCGGCCCGCGGCCGAGCGGCCGGAGCCGCGGCAGCCCGAGGCCAAGCAGCCGGCCGCGGCGGAGGAGCCGGCGGCCGCCCGAGCCGCCGCGGAGCAGCCGGCGACCTCCAAGCCCGAGGTCCGGCGCCGTACCCGCGGGCAGGACCGGCGGGCCGAGCAGGCGGCCGCCGAGCCGGAGCAGCCCGCCCAGCGTCCCGAGGAGCAGGAGAAGGAGCAGCCGCGCCAGGACGAAGCCCCGGGCCGGCGTGAGCAGGACAAGGGCCAGCAGGACAAGGGCCAGCAGGACAAGGGCCAGCAGGACAAGGGCCAGCAGGACAAGGGCCAGCAGGACAAGGGCCAGCAGGACAAGGGCCAGCAGGACAAGGGCCAGCAGGGACAGGGCAAGGCCCAGCAGAACAAGCAGGACCAGCCCAAGAAGCAGCAGGGCGGTCAGCAGAACAAGCAGGACCAGAACCGTCCGGAGCAGGGCAAGGGCAACCAGCCCCGGCAGCAGGGCAACCAGCAGGGAAACCAGCAGGGCAACCAGCAGGGCAGCCCGAACAACCAGAACGGCAACCCGAACCGGGACCAGCTGGACGACCAGGACTGGGACGACGACGAGGCCGGGGGCCGCAGCCGCAACCGCCGGCGCCGCGGCCGCGACCGCAGCCGGCCCGTCGCGCAGACGTCGAGCGGCCAGCGCGGCGAGCCCGACACGACCGTCCTCGAGGACGACGTGCTGGTGCCGGCGGCCGGGATCCTCGACGTGCTCGACAACTACGCGTTCGTGCGGACCACCGGCTACCTGGCCGGCACCGAGGACGTCTACCTGTCGTTGTCGATGGTGCGTCGTCATGGCCTGCGTCGCGGCGACGCGGTGGTCGGCGAGGTGCGCCAGCCCCGGGAGGGCGAGCGCAAGGAGAAGTTCAACCCGATGGTGCGGGTCGAGAGCATCAACGGGCTCGACCTCGACGCCGCCAAGGTGCGTCCCGACTTCGCCGACCTCACCCCCGTGCACCCGTCCGAGCGGCTGCGGCTGGAGACGGGCCCGGGCAACACGGTGGGCCGCGTGCTCGACCTCGTCGCGCCCCTCGGCAAGGGGCAGCGCGGCCTCGTCGTCGCGCCGCCCCAGTCGGGCCGTACGACGCTGCTGCGCGCGGTCGCGGACTCGGTGACCCAGAACAACCCCGAGTGCCACCTCATGGTGGTGCTCGTCGACGAGCGGCCCGAGGAGGTCACGGACTTCCAGCGTGCGGTGAAGGGCGAGGTCATCGCCTCCACCTTCGACCGCCCGGCCACCGACCACGTGGCGCTGGCCGAGCTGGCCGTCGAGCGGGCCAAGCGCCTGGTCGAGCTGGGCCACGACGTGGTGATGCTGGTCGACGGCCTGACCCGGCTCGGGCGCGCGTACAACGCCGCCGGGCCCGGCAGCGGCCGGGTGCTGGCAGGCGGCGTCGACGCCGCGGCCCTCTTCCCGCCCAAGCGGTTCTTCGCCGCGGCCCGCAACATCGAGGACGGCGGTTCGCTGACCATCCTGGCCACGGCGTCGGTGGAGACGGGCTCGGCGACCGACGAGGTGCTCTTCGAGGAGCTCGGCGGCACCGCCAACCTCGAGCTGCACCTGCGGCGCGACCTGGCCGAGCGGCACCTCACGCCGTCCGTCGACCCGCTGCGCTCGCGCACCCGCCGGGAGGACGAGCTGATGGGGGAGCAGGAGCTCACGGTGCTCGGCACCCTGCGTGGTCTGCTCGCCCAGCAGGAGGCGCCCCGCGCGTTGGAGCTGCTGGTGGAGCGGGTGCGCTCGACCCAGACCAACATCGAGCTGCTCACCGCGGTGCAGCGCACCGGTTCCCTCGGGCGCCCGACGTCCCGCGCGGCTGTGGCCAAGTGACCACATGCCGGGGCAGGACCCGTTACGATCGACCAGGCCCGACGGGCCGGAGAACCGGGGGGTAGCTCAGTGGCACGCATCGTAGTGGCGGACGACGACGTCGACATCCGGGAGCTGGTCGAGTTCAAGCTCTCGACCATGGGTCACGAGATCGTCGCCGTCTCTGACGGCGGCGCCGCCGTGGAGGCCTGCCAGGCACAGCGTCCCGACCTCGCGGTCTTCGACGTGATGATGCCCGGGGTGTCGGGTCTGGACGCGATCCGTCGCATCCGCGCCGACCCGGGTCTGGCGGACCTGCCGGTCATCCTGCTCACGGCCCGGGCCCAGGAGTCCGACGTCGAGTCCGGCTTCAGCTCCGGCGCGGACGACTACATCACCAAGCCGTTCAGCCCGCGCGAGCTCGCCGCCCGCGTGGAGGCGCTGCTCGCCAGCCGCGCCCAGGCCGGCTGAACCGACCTCGCCGGGGCGGCCGTACCCCCGCGTCCGGACCAGGAATGGGCCGGGGGAGCGCGCTGTTCTATCATCGTCGATCGGTCCGGTTCACGCCTCGCGCACCCCGCGCACGGCGACCCGGCGCCAAGGAGGAGAGAGACATGAAGAAGGACATCCACCCGCAGTACACCGAGACCGTGGTGACCTGCACCTGCGGTTCCACGTTCACCACGCGCAGCACCTCGGCGTCGGGCACCCTGCGCTCCGACGTCTGCTCGCAGTGCCACCCGTTCTACACCGGCAAGCAGAAGATCCTCGACACCGGTGGCCGCGTCGCCCGGTTCGAGGCCCGGTACGCCAAGGCCGCCAAGAAGTAGCGACCTCCGAGCGCCGGTCCCCTGCAGCGAGCGGGGGGCCGGCGCTCGCCATTTCCCTCGTCCCGCAGCACCCGCAGACCCAGCGCTGGAGGTCCCGTGTTCGAGGCAGTCGAGGGCATGCTCGCCGAGCACGCCGACCTCGAGACCCGCCTGGGCGAGCCCGAGACCCACGCCGACGCGCGCCTGGCCAAGCGGCTGAACCAGCGCTACGCCGCGCTGTCCCGGGTCGTCGAGACGTGGCGCGAGTGGGAGGCGACCGGTGACGATCTCGAGGCCGCCCGCGAGCTGGCGGGGGAGGACGACTCCTTCGCCGCGGAGGCCGTCACGCTGGCCGTCACCCGGGAGGACCTCGCCGAGCGGCTGCGTCGGCTGCTGGTCCCGCGCGACCCCGCCGACGACAAGGACGCACTGCTGGAGCTCAAGTCCGGCGAGGGCGGCGAGGAGTCGGCGCTGTTCGCCGGCGACCTGCTGCGGATGTACACCCGCTACGCCGAGCGGCACGGCTGGAAGGTCGAGGTCCTCGACGCCGCCGAGTCCGACCTCGGCGGGTTCAAGTCGGTGACGGTCGCGGTCAAGGCGACCGGCACGCCCGAACCGGGGGACGCGCCGTTCGCGCGGCTGAAGTTCGAGGCCGGGGTGCACCGCGTCCAGCGGGTGCCGGTCACGGAGTCCCAGGGCCGGGTGCACACCTCGGCCGCCGGTGTCCTCGTGCTCCCGGAGGCCGAGCCGGTCGACGTCGAGGTCTCCGACAACGACCTGCGCATCGACGTCTACCGCAGCTCCGGGCCGGGCGGCCAGAGCGTGAACACCACCGACTCGGCCGTGCGGATCACCCACGTGCCGACCGGGATCGTCGCCTCCTGCCAGAACGAGAAGAGCCAGCTGCAGAACCGCGAGCAGGCCATGCGGATCCTGCGCTCGCGCCTCCTGGCGGCCGCTCAGGAGGCCGCCGACGCCGAGGCCAGCGACGCCCGGCGGAGCCAGATCCGCACCGTCGACCGGTCCGAGCGCATCCGCACCTACAACTTCCCCGAGAACCGCGTCTCCGACCACCGCACCGGCTACAAGGCGCACAACCTCGACCAGCTGCTCGACGGCGACCTCGCCCCGCTGCTCGACTCCTGCGCCGAGGCCGACCTCGCCGCCCGCCTGGCCGCGCTGGAGGACTGAGCCGAGGTGTCCTCCCGACGCGACCTGCTGGCCGACGCGACCCGCCGGCTCGACGACGCGGGCGTGGCCAGCGCCCGCACCGACGCCGAGCTGCTGCTGGCCCACGTCCTCGGGCGGTCCCGGGGCGCCCTCGTGCTCGTCGACGACGTCGCCACGGCCGACGTCGAGGCCTTCGAGGCGCTGCTGCTGCGCCGCGCGGCGCGCGAGCCGCTGCAGCACCTCACCGGCAGGGCCTGGTTCCGCACCGTCGAGCTGGCCGTGGGCCCGGGTGTCTTCGTGCCCCGCCCCGAGACCGAGCTCCTGGCCGGCTGGGCCCTGGAGCGCCTCGCGGCCCTCCAGGACCCGGTCGTCGTCGACCTCGGCACCGGCAGCGGAGCGATCGCCGCGGCCCTCGCCGCCGAGGCGCCCCACGCCCGGGTGCACGCCGTCGAGCTCGACGAGCAGGCGTACGCGTGGGCCGAGCGCAACCTGACCGGGACCGGCGTCGACCTGCGCCACGGCGACCTGGCCACCGCCTTCGACGACCTGGTCGGCCGGGTCGACGTCGTGGTCAGCAACCCGCCCTACGTCCCGCTCGAGGCGTGGGAGTCGGTGGCGCCCGAGGCCCGGGACCACGACCCCCACCTCGCGCTGTTCTCCGGCGACGACGGTCTCGACGCGATCCGAGTGCTGGCGGTCCGCGCCCAGGTCCTCCTGCGCCGCGGCGGGGTGCTCGGGGTCGAGCACGCCGACGTGCAGGGCGACGCCGTCCCGGCCGTGCTGGCCGGCGCGGGGCCCTGGACCGAGGTGGTCGACCACCACGACCTCGCCGGGCGTGCACGCTTCACCACGGCCCGCCTGGCACGATGAGGCTGGCCCAGCACCGACCGTGACGACGAGGAGCACCGTGTGACCCGCGACCCGCAGGCCGACCCGGCCCCCGACGACACCGTCCAGGACCCGGCCGACGACCTGGCAGACGACCTGGCAGACGACCCGGACGACGACCCGGACGACGACCCGGACGACGACCCGGACGACGACGACGCGTCGTCGGAGGACGTCACGGGCGAGCTCTGGCCGACCGCCACCGAGGAGCAGCGTGAGGACGCGGTCGCCGCGGCGACGTCGGCGCTGCAGCGGGGCCGGCTCGCGGTCATCCCCACCGACACCGTCTACGGCCTGGCCGCCGACGCCTTCGACGCCGACGCGGTGGCCGACCTGCTCGACGCCAAGGGCCGGGGGCGGGAGATGCCGCCACCGGTGCTGATCAGCTCGGCGGCGACCATCGACGCCCTCGTGGTGGCGCTGCCGGGCTACGCCCGCGCGCTGCTCGACGCGTTCTGGCCCGGTCCGCTGACCCTGGTCGCCCGTCAGCAGCCCTCGCTGCAGTGGGACCTCGGCGAGGCCAAGGGCACGGTCGCGGTCCGGATGCCCGACCACCCGGTCGCCCTGGCCGTCCTGGAGCGCACCGGCCCGCTGGCGGTGAGCTCGGCCAACCTGACCGGCCGCCCGGCCGCCACGGACGCCGAGGCCGCCCTCGACATGCTCGGGGACGAGGTGGCCGTGGTCGTCGACGACGGACCGTCACCCGGGGGAGAGGCCTCCACGATCGTCGACGTGACCGGCACCCAGGGCCGGGTGCTGCGGGTCGGCGCCCTGTCGCTGGAGCAGCTGAACGCGGTCCTCGAGCCGCTCGGGGCCTCCCTGGTCCTCGAGGGGAGCTGACCCGGGACCGTGCGCGAGTACCTGCTGGTGTTCCTGGTAGCCGCCGCCGTCACCTACCTGCTGACGGTGGTGGCGCGGGAGATCGCGATCCGCACCGGTGCGGTGGCGCAGGTCAGGGACCGCGACGTGCACGCGGTGCCGGTGCCCTACCTGGGTGGCCTGGCGATGCTCGGCGGCCTGGTCGCGGCCTACCTCGTGGCCCGCCAGCTGCCGTTCCTGTCCCAGAGCAGCCCGTTCGTCTTCGAGGACGCCGGGGTGGTGATCGTCGCCGGGGCGCTGGTCTGCGCCGTGGGTGTCCTCGACGACATCTTCGACATCGACGCGCTGACCAAGCTCGGCGGGCAGATCCTCGCGGTGGCCCTGCTGATCGGCTCGGGGCTGCAGTTCCGCTTCTTCCCCCAGCCCGACGGCACCCTGTTCTCCCTCGACCCCGCGCAGGGGGCGCTGCTGACCGCCGTGGTGGTCGTCGCGACCGTCAACGCGGTGAACTTCGTCGACGGTCTCGACGGCCTGGCCGCCGGGGTGGTCGGCATCGGCGCGATCGCTTTCTTCGTCTTCAGCTACACCCTGGCCGACCGCGCGGACCTGTCGCTGGCCACCACCGGGGCGCTGCTGTCGGCGGCCCTGGCCGGGGCCTGCGTCGGCTTTCTCCCGCACAACTGGCACCCGGCCCGGCTCTTCATGGGCGACAGCGGCTCGATGCTGATCGGCCTGGTGCTGTCGTCCACCGCGCTGACCCTGACCACCCAGTTCAACGGCACCGCGCTGACCGGCACCGCCTCCACCAGCCTGCTGGCCACCTTCCTGCCGGTGCTGCTGCCGGTGCTGATCCTGGTCGTGCCGATGGCCGACCTGGTGCTCGCGGTCCTGCGGCGCACCGCGAAGGGGCGGTCGCCCTTCGCCCCGGACAAGAAGCACCTGCACCACCGGCTCCTCGAGATCGGCCACTCCCAGCGGCGCGCGGTGCTGATCATGTGGCTGTGGGCCGCCCTGGTGGCCTTCGGCACCGTGCTGGCCAGCCTCTACGTCGGCTGGAAGATGTGGTCCTCGCTCGGCGTGATGGCGGTCCTGGTGCTGCTGCTGACCTTCGTGGTGCCCCAGTTGCACCGCCGCCACCTCGGCCTCGAGGGCGGGCCCCAGCCGGGGGAGACCCCGCTCCCACCGGCCGACGCGGAGACCCCGCAGACTTTGTGATAGTTTTCACGAGCCCTGCTGAACCGCGACAGGACGGCCGCCGATGATGACGACCGACAGACCCGCCCGGACCGCAGACCGTCGAGCCGTACCTCCGTCCGGCGCCCGTCTGCTGGTCCGATCGGCCGCCTCGACGGCCGTGCTGGGCCTGCTTGGAGCGCTGGTCGCAGGGCTCGTCGACGGGCGGCCCGCGGCGCTGGGCGTCCTCGTCGGCCTCACGCTGGCGCTCCTCGTCCTGGCGGGCGGCAGCCTGGCGCTCAACAGTGTCGCCCGGGTGCTCCCGGCCGCCTCGTTGCTCATCGCGCTGCTGACCTTCGCCCTCCAGGTCGTCCTCGTCCTGGTGGTGCTGCTCGCACTCGAGCGGTCCGGCCTGCTGGGCGCGTCCCTCGATCGTGAATGGCTCGGAGCGGCGCTGATCGCCGCCACCATCATCTGGCTGGCGGTGCAGTTGCGCCTGCACACCACGACCCGGGTCCCGGTCTACGACCTGCCCGACCCCAGCCCCCGCCGAGCCGACGAGGGGGGTCACTCATGATCCCAGTCGGCTGCTATCGTCCGGAGCGCAATGAAGCAGAAGGACCCGCCGTCCGGCACCCCGGAACGCGGTCCGCAGGGCGATCCGTGGCATGCATTCGGCTACGTGGCGTCCGGGGTCGCGGTCTACGGGCTTGTGGGATGGGGGGCCGACCAGTGGCTCGGGACCAGCTTCCTCGTCGCGATCGGCATCCTCTTCGGAGCCGTGCTCGGGATCTACCTGACCATCTCCCGCTTCGACTCGCTGCCCCGATCCATTCGAGGCGACGAACAGACGGAGAAGCACGACCAGCAGACCGACCAGCCCGACCCGACGTAGTAGGAGTCCACCGGTGAGTCTTGCCGCCGCGTCCGCCGTGCGTGCCGCTGAGGAGTTCATTCCTCCCGGCCCCCGTGAGTTCGACCTGCCCCCGGTGTTCTCGGTGGCCGGTGTCGGCGTGACCAAGCCCATGCTCCTGCTCGTGCTCGCCGCGATCCTGGTGTTCGGCTTCTTCTTCGTCGCCATCCGGCAGCGGGCCATGGTGCCCGGCCGCCTGCAGTACATGGGCGAGGCCGGTTACGCGATGGTGCGCAACTCGATCAGCCGCGACATCATCGGCCAGCACGACTTCGCGCGCTACACGCCGTACTTGTTCACGCTGTTCTTCTTCTTGCTGGTGAACAACTGGTTCGGCTCGTTCCCGGGGATCAACTTCCCGACCTTCTCCAAGGCGAGCATGGCCTACGGCCTCGCCGGCTTGAGCTGGCTGATCTACAACGGTGCGGGCATCGCCCGGCACGGGTTCTTCGGCTACCTCAAGCTGCAGTGCGTCCCGCCGAACATCAGCGGTCCGATCCTGGCGCTGCTGATCCCGCTGGAGTTCTTCTCCAACCTGATTGTCCGGCCGGTCACCCTGGCCCTGCGTCTGTTCGCCAACATGTTCGCCGGCCACCTGCTGGTGATCCTGTTCGCGGTCGGCGGCGAGTACCTCCTCGTCGAGGGCAGCCTGCTGCTCAAGCCGGTCGGCATCCTGGCCTGGGTGCTCTTCATCCTGATCTCCTTCCTGGAGCTGCTGGTGCAGTTCCTTCAGGCGTACGTCTTCGTGCTCCTGAACGCCATGTACATCTCCGGTGCCGTCGCAGACGAGCACTGAGAGCAGAGAAAAAGAAACCGAAAGGAACAGAAGCCATGGACGGCTCCCTGAACATGATCGGCTACGGCCTCGCCGCGGTCGGCCCCGGCATCGGCATCGGCCTGATCTTCGCCGCCTACATCAACGGCGTCGCCCGTCAGCCTGAGGCGCAGAGCCGCCTGCAGTCGATCGCGATCCTCGGGTTCGCGCTCGCCGAGGCGCTGGCGATCATCGGTATCGCCCTCGCGTTCGTCCTCTGACCGGGCTCCACCGCACGTCACACGAGAAGGACCAGTCATGACGCTGATTCCCATGGTCTCGGAGGACGGGCCTAGCCCGCTCGCCGTCGCACCGGTGGAGATCGCCCTCTCCCTCGTCGTCTTCGGCATCCTCTTCTTCCTCGTGAAGAAGTTCGTGGTGCCGAGCTTCGAGCAGACCTTCGATGCACGGACGAAGGCCATCGAGGGCGGTCTGGCCTCGGCCGAGACCAAGCAGGCCGAGGCCGACGCCAAGCTCGCCGAGCTCGAGAAGCGGCTCGCCGACGCCCGGCAGGAGGCCTCCCGCATCCGTGAGGAGGCCCGTGAGCAGGGCGCCCAGATCGTCGCCGAGATGCGCGAGCAGGGCCAGGCGGAGTCGACGCGCATCGTCGAGCACGGCAAGGCCCAGATCGAGGCCGAGCGTCAGCAGGCCGTCACCCAGCTCCGTGCTGAGGTCGGCTCGCTGGCCACCGGGCTCGCGGGTCGTATCGTGGGCGAGAGCCTGGAGGACGACGACCGCGCCAACCGTGTGGTCGACCGTTTCCTGGCTGACCTGGAGACCGACACGACGACCGGGAGCGGGGTCAGCTGATGCAGTTCCGCGGTGCCTCCTCCGACAGTGCTGCCGTGCTCGTCGACCAGCTCGCCGAGCAGGTCCGCGGCGAGCCCGGTCGCGCGGCGACCATGGCCGGCGACCTGGTCACGGTGGCCGCGACCCTGCGCGGTGAGGGCTCGCTGCGGCGCTTCCTCACCGACGGTTCGCTGCCCACGGAGGCCAGGACCGGCCTGGCGACGGAGGTGTTCGGCACCTCCGTCGACGCCCAGAGCCTGGAGCTGGTCACGGCGGGCGCCGCGCGCCGCTGGACCTCCGCCGGTGACCTGCCGACCGTCTTCGAGCACCTCGCGGTGGTCGCGGCGGTCCGGTCCGCCGGCGACGAGTCCGAGCGGCTCGCCGACGAGCTCTTCGCGGTCAGCCAGGCCGTCAAGCAGCAGCACGAGCTGCGTGACGCCCTCTCGGACCCCGTCCGGGACGTCGCGGCCAAGGAGAGGCTGGTCCGGGACGTCCTGGGCTCGCGATTCCTGGACGCCACGGTCCGTCTGGTCGTCCAGGCGGTGACCAGCAACTACCGCACGGTCACCGCGGCGCTCGAGGAGTACCAGAAGGTCGCCGCCCGGGTGCACGGCGAGCGGGTGGCCACCGTCCGGGTGGCCAAGGCGCTCACCGACGACGAGGCCCGGCGCCTCGAGCAGGCCCTGCAGCGCCAGTACGACCGGCCGGTCCACCTCAACCAGGTGGTCGACCCCGGCGTGATCGGCGGCGTACGCGTGGAGATCGGGGACGAAGTCATCGACGGCACCGTCTCCTCCCGCCTCGCCGACGCCCGCCGACGCCTGGCCGGCACCGCCGGCTGACGCCGGCCCACGACCCCACCGACTGACGAACGAAGAGAGAAGGCACCACCATGACGGAGCTCTCCATCCGGCCGGAGGAGATCCGCGACGCGCTGGCCAAGTACGTCGCCGACTACCAGCCCGACGCCTCGAGCCGTGAGGAGGTCGGCACCGTCGCCTCCGCCGGTGACGGCATCGCGCGTGTCTCCGGTCTGCCCTCGGCGATGGCCAACGAGCTGCTCGAGTTCGAGGACGGCACCCGCGGCCTGGCCCTGAACCTCGACACCCGCGAGATCGGCGTCGTCATCCTCGGTGACTTCTCCGCCATCGAGGAGGGTCAGACCGTGCGCCGCACCGGCGAGGTCCTCTCCGTGCCGGTCGGTGACTCCTACCTCGGCCGCGTGGTGGACCCGCTGGGCAACCCCATCGACGGCCAGGGCGACGTCGAGTCCACCGAGCGCCGGCCGCTGGAGCTGCAGGCGCCGTCGGTGGTGGAGCGGAAGTCGGTGCACGAGCCCATGGCCACCGGCATCAAGGCGATCGACGCCCTGACGCCGATCGGGCGCGGCCAGCGCCAGCTCATCATCGGCGACCGTGCGACGGGCAAGAGCACCATCGCGATCGACACGATCATCAACCAGAAGCGCAACTGGGACTCGGGCGACCCCGACAAGCAGGTCCGCTGCATCTACGTGTCCATCGGTCAGAAGGGCTCGACGATCGCGGCCGTCCGCGGTGTCTTCGAGGAGGCCGGCGCGATGGAGTACACCACCATCGTCGCCGCCCCCGCCTCGGACTCGGCCGGGTTCAAGTACCTTGCGCCGTACACCGGTTCGGCCATCGGCCAGCACTGGATGTACGAGGGCAAGCACGTCCTCATCGTGTTCGACGACCTCACCCGCCAGGCCGAGGCCTACCGCGCCGTGTCGCTGCTGCTGCGTCGTCCGCCGGGCCGTGAGGCCTACCCCGGTGACGTGTTCTACCTGCACAGCCGGCTCCTCGAGCGGTGCGCGAAGCTGTCCGACGAGCTGGGCGCGGGCTCGATGACCGGCCTGCCGATCATCGAGACCCAGGCCAACGACGTCTCGGCGTTCATCCCGACCAACGTCATCTCGATCACCGACGGCCAGATCTTCCTGCAGTCCGACCTGTTCGCGGCCAACCAGCGCCCGGCCATCGACGTGGGCGTGTCGGTCTCCCGTGTGGGCGGTGCGGCGATGACGAAGGCGATGAAGTCCGTCACCGGCTCGTTGAAGGTGGACCTGGCGCAGTTCCGCGCCATGGAGGCCTTCGCGATGTTCGCCTCCGACCTCGACGCGGCCTCGCGCCAGCAGCTCGACCGCGGACAGCGCCTGATGGCGCTGCTCAAGCAGTCGGCCTACTCGCCGTACCCGATCGATCACATGACCGTGTCGCTGTGGTTGGGCACCTCCGGGCGTCTGGACCGCGTCCCGGTCGGTGACGTGCTCCGCTTCGAGCAGGAGTTCATCGACTACCTCACCCGCTCGCACGAGGGCATCCTCTCCGGTATCCGGGAGAGCCTGAAGTTCGAGGACGAGGACGGCCTGATCTCCGCCTACGACTCCTTCCTGGACCAGTTCGAGACCTCGGACGGCGGGTCGCTCAAGGCCGGCCGCGAGGATCACGAGGCCCTGGCGGACGAGGACGTCGAGCAGGAGCAGATCGTCAAGCAGAAGCGGGGCTGACGGATGGCTGTGTCCCTGCGCGAGTACCGCGCGCGGATCAAGTCGACGGAGTCGATGAAGAAGATCACGCGCGCGATGGAGCTCATCGCCGCGTCCCGCATCATCAAGGCCCAGCAGCGCGCCCAGGCGGCGGCGCCGTACGCCCGCGAGCTCACCCGGGCGGTCTCGGCGGTCGCCACCTTCTCCAACGTCGACCACCCGCTGACCCACGAGCAGGAGGACCCCAAGCGGGCCGCCGTCCTCGTGATCACCAGTGACCGTGGGCTGGCCGGGGCGTACTCCTCCAGCGTGCTGAAGGAGGCCGAGCGCCTCGCGGAAAAGCTGCGGGGCGAGGGCAAGGAGGTCGACTGGTACCTCACCGGCCGCAAGGGCGAGGCGTACTTCAAGTTCCGCCAGCGTCCCGTGGTGCAGGCGTGGACCGGTTTCTCCGACCAGCCGACCTACGACGTGGCGGCCGAGATCGGCACCGCCCTGATCGACTCCTTCCTCAAGGAGCAGG
>JBBSKO010000011.1:0-20212 GCA_038256225.1 Propionibacteriales bacterium
CCGAGCGAGCGGCGGATCTGGTCGACCGTCTCGTCGGCGAGCGCCTCGACCCGTCGCCGGATCACGAGGGGCACGACGACCTTGAGCGGGAAGGAGAAGTCGAAGGTGGCGCGGTAGCGCACCGCCGTCCCGGTGCCGTCGGCCTCGAACCACAGGTGGTCGGTGGCGGTGGTGCGCCCGTTGCGTCCGCGCAGCTCCACCTCGGACGGCGGCCGGTGGGTGACGGTCTCGTAGACCAGCTCGACGCGGCGGCCGAGGAACTCCGAGGTGTTCGCCCAGGTCGTGCCGGCCCCGCCGTCGCCGGCCAGGCGGGTGGTGGTCACCGTGCCGGGGTCCCACTCCTGGGTCGTGGTGAAGTCGGCGAAGTAGGCGAAGACCTCCTCGACGGGGCGGGGGACGGTGAACCGACGCTCGACGTGCATGCCCTGAGACTAGGGGTGACCGGGCAGGCTGGTGGCATGACCACCGCCCCGCAGGTCGCCGCCCGGGTGCGGCACCTGACCAAGTCCTACGGATCCGGCGACGCGCGCGTGGTCGCCCTCGACGACGTGAGCGTCGACCTCGAGGCCGGCCGCTTCACCGCGGTCATGGGCCCGAGCGGGTCGGGGAAGTCCACGCTGATGCACTGCTGCGCGGCGCTGGACCGCGGCGACTCCGGGTCGGTGGTGATCGGGGAGCAGGACCTGACCACGATGAAGGACGCCGCGCTGACCCGGCTGCGGCGCGAGGAGGTCGGGTTCGTCTTCCAGTCCTTCAACCTGGTCCCGACCCTCACGGCCCGGGAGAACATCCTGCTGCCGCTCTCCATCGCCGGCCGCACACCGGACCCGGGCTGGTTCGACGCCGTCATCGACACCGTCGACCTCCGCCCGAGGCTGACCCACAAGCCGAACGAGCTCTCCGGCGGCCAGCAGCAGCGCGTCGCCGTCGCCCGGGCCCTGGTCAGCCGGCCGCGGATCGTCTTCGCCGACGAGCCCACCGGCAACCTCGACTCGCGCTCGGGCGCCGAGGTGCTCTCGCTGCTGCGCACCGCCGTCGACGACCACGGCCAGACCGTGGTGATGGTGACCCACGACCCGCTCGCGGCCGCGTACTGCGACCGCGTGCTCTTCCTCGCCGACGGTCGCGTGGTGCACGAGCTCGAACGACCCGACCGCGAGCAGGTCCTGTCGGTGATGGCCGACCTGGCCGCCGCGCCGCAGGTCGGCTGAGCCCCGTGCTCCTCGCCAGCCTCAAGAGCCTGCTCGGGCGCAAGGTGCGCCTGGTGATGAGCACGTTCGCGATCGTCCTCGGCGTCGCCTTCGTCGTCGGGTCGCTGGTCTTCTCCGACACCCTCGACCGCAGCTTCACCGCGCTCTTCGACGCCACCGTCGGCGACGTCGTGGTCCGCCCCGCCGGCGGGGGCGCCACGGAGGGCGTGCCGGGCACGGTGACGGTGCCGGCCGGCGTCGTCGACGAGCTCGCCGCCCTGCCCGGCGCCGCGCGGGCCGACGGCAACGTCGCGGCGATCGGGGTCTACGTCGTCGGTGCCGACGGCAAGGTCGTCGGGGGCGTCGGCCCGCCCGCGCTCGGGGAGAGCTTCAGCGACGCCCCGGCGGCCGGCGGGCTCGAGGGCCTCAGCATCGTCGAGGGCCGCGCGCCCGCCGCGGAGGGCGAGGTCGTCCTGGACTCCCGCACCGCCGAGCAGGCCGGGTACGCGGTCGGTGACACCGTCCCGCTCCTCACCGCGACCGCCACGCCCCGGCTCGAGGCCGAGCTGGTCGGCCTCTCCGGGTTCCCCGGCGGCGGCTCCCTGAACGGCGCCACGCTGGCCTCGTTCGCCACCCCGGTGGCCCAGGACCTCTTCCTGCAGGGCGAGGACGCCTTCAGCGACGTGTGGGTCACCGCCGCCGACGGCACCTCCCAGGAGGAGCTGGCCGCGCAGGCCTCGGAGGTGCTGCCCGACGACGTCGAGGCGGTGACGGGGGAGCAGGCCGCCGACGAGGCCGCCAGCGGGCTGCTCGAGGCGGTCTCCTTCCTGACCACCTTCCTGCTGATCTTCGCCGGCATCGCGCTGGTCGTCGGCGCCTTCCTGATCGTCAACACCTTCTCCATCCTGGTCGCCCAGCGCAGCCGGGAGCTGGCCCTGCTGCGGGCCCTGGGCGCCTCCCAGCGCCAGGTCACCGGGTCGGTGCTGCTCGAGGCGCTCCTGCTGGGGCTGCTCGGCTCCACCCTGGGCCTGGGCCTCGGGGTGCTGCTGGCGCTCGGGATCCGGGCCGTCTTCAGCCGGGTCGGGCTCGACCTCGCCGGACAGGGGCTGGTCTTCGAGCCCCGCACGGTCGTGGCGGCGTACGGCGTGGGCGTCGTGGTCACCCTCCTCGCCGCCCTGCTCCCGGCGCTGCGCACCGCGCGGATCGCCCCGGTCCAGGCGATGCGCGACGACGTGGCGCTGCCCGAGAGCTCGCTGCGCGCCCGCTTCCTCGGCGGGGTCGCCCTGACCGTCGTCGGGGCCGGGGTGCTGGCGGCCGGGCTGTTCGCGACGGTCCCCCGGGCGGGCTGGTGGGTCGGCGCCGGGGTGCTCCTGGTCCTGCTCGGGGTGGCCGCGGCCAGCCCGGTGCTCAGCCGCCCGCTGCTGCTCGGTGCCCGCGCGGCGTACGCCCGCGCGTTCGGCAGCATCGGCAACCTGGCCGGGCAGAACTCCCTGCGCAACCCCCGGCGGACGACCGCGACGGCCTCGGCGCTGATGATCGGCCTCACCCTGGCCTGCACGATGGCGATCATCGGCGACTCCGCGAAGGCGTCGGTCGACCGGGCCGTCGAGGAGGGCTTCGTCGGTGACTTCGTGGTCAGCAACGTCTTCGCGGGCGCCTTCTCCCCGTCCGTGGCCGACGAGATGGCCGACGTCGACGGCGTCGCGGAGGTGGTGCGCCAACGGGTGGTCCGCGCCGAGGTCGAGGGCGTCGGGACCCAGGGGGTCGTCGCCACCGACCCCGGCAGCCTGGCCACCCTCGAGGTGGACGTGGTGGACGGCGCCACCGACGGCGCCACCGACGGCGCCGCCGGACCCGCCTCCGACCTGGCCCGCGGGAGCGTGCTGCTCGAGGAGGGCTTCGCGGCCGACGAGGGCCTCGCGGTGGGCGGCGTGCTCGTCGCGGACGTGCCGGCAGGGGAGCGTTCCTGGCGGGTCGCCGGGCTGTTCGCCGAGAACCCGATCGTGTTCTTCCCCGTGCTGACCTCGGTGGCGACGCTCGACGCCGCCGGCTTCACGCCGCAGGACAACCTGGTCGTGGTCGACGCCGACGACCGTCTCGACGCCGCCGGGCGCGACGTCGTGCAGGCCGACCTCGAGGCCGTGGTGGCCGACCAGCCGATCGTGACCGTCAAGGACCAGGCGGCCTTCGCCGCCGAGCAGCGCGAGCCCGTCGACCAGTTCGTGCTGCTGATCTTCGCCCTGCTCGGCCTGGCGCTGCTGATCGCCGTGCTCGGCATCGTGAACACGCTGGCCCTGTCGGTCCTGGAGCGGACCCGCGAGATCGGGCTGCTGCGGGCGATCGGGGTGACCCGGGTCCAGCTGCGCTGGATGGTGACCCTGGAGTCGGTGGTCATCTCGCTGCTGGGTGCCGTGCTCGGCGTGGTCCTCGGCGTCGTGTTCGGGATCGCGCTGATGTACGCGCTGCGCGAGGAGGGTCTGGAGGTGATCAGCGTGCCGGTCGGACAGCTCGCGCTGTTCCTCGCGCTGTCGGTGCTGGTGGGGATGCTCGCCGCGGTCCTGCCGGCCCGACGGGCCGCCCGCCTCGACGTGCTCGGGGCGATCGCGACCGAGTGACCGCCCGCCCCCCCGGGTGTCGGCCGCCGCCGAGCGGTCCGACCGGCGAGACCCGGCGCCGGCGTTCCCGGGTCGCACCGTCCTGACCTGCGAGGACGCGGTCCTCCGGCCGGTCCGTCAGGCGTGGACGGGCTTGCGGGTTCCGGTGACGGGGGCGCCTCCGCGCACCTAGGGTGGCGACGTGACCGAGACGACCACCGATCGCCGCACCGACGGCCGGGCCCTGAAGCACGTGCAGGTGCGCGAGTACGTCCGCGACCTGGTCGCCGGCGCCGCGCCCGGCGCGGCGGCGCCCTCCGAGCGGGAGCTGGTGGCGATGTTCGGCGTGGCCCGGATGACCGTCCGGCAGGCGCTGGACACCCTGGTCACCGAGGGCGTGCTGGAGCGGATCCCCGGCCGGGGCACCTTCGTGGCCCGCCCGCAGCGCAACCGCGGCCGGATCACCGGCTTCACCGAGGACCTCCGTCGCCGCGGCGTCCTCGCCGAGTCCCAGACCCTGCTGGCCCGTCGCGAGCAGGCCGGTCCGGGCGTGGCCCGCGCGCTGAGCCTGACCGAGGGCGACGCCGTCATCCACTGGCGCCGGCTGCGTCGCGGGGACGGCACCGTGGTCTGCGTCGAGGACGCCTACCTCACCGAGATCCTGCTGCCGGGCTTCCTGCAGCACGGGATGCCGACCAGCCTGTACGCCGACCTCGAGGCCCGCGGGCTGCGCCCGACCTGGGCCGAGGACTCCATCACCGCCGACGTCGCCGGGGCCGAGGAGACTGCGCTGCTCGAGATCGAGCCGGGCTCGGTCGTGCTGCGCCACTCCCGCCGGGCCGTGTCCGGCGAGAAGATCGTCGAGGTCTCCCGCAGCGTCTACCGCGCCGACCGCTTCACGCTCTGGCTCCAGATCTGCGGCTGACCCGCCGAGATGACGCTTCCGGACAGCCGAGATGACGGTCCCGGCGCGTCGAGGTGACGGTTCCGGCGCGGCTCAGCCGCGCCACGACCCGAGCGCGCCGAGCGGGGCCGCGACGGTGTCGCTCTCCTCGCAGACCCAGTGCGCGTCCGGCCCGCCGAGGTCGGGCTGGATGTAGAGCGCGTGCTCCGGGGCGTCCTCGCAGCCCAGGCACAGGGGCCACCGGCCGACCGTGTCGAGCAGCGCGTCCTGGACGTCCTGCGCGACGAGCCCGGCGACGTACACCTCGCCGGCCGGCCACTGCTCGGCCCACCAGGTGCGGGACGAGCAGGCCTCCTCGAGCGCCGAGACGGCCTCGGGGCTGGCCTGCCGCCGCGCCTCCAGGTCGGCCAGGACGCGCGCGCGGGCGGCGAGGATGAGGGCGACGTCCATGGGCCCAGTCTGCGTGGCCGGGCAAGGCGACCCGGGCAGCGGCCCGCGACGGCCTACCCTGGCGCCATGAGCGACGTCACGGCCGGGGGCCGCCCGGACCCCGCCGCGCCGTCGCCGGTCCGGGGCCTGCTGGAGGTCGCCGTGACGCACCCGCGCGACGTGCCGGGGTGCGTCGAGGGCGGGGCCGACCGGCTCGCCGTGGTCGCGCCGGGGGCGTCGTACGCCACCGCGCCGGAACCGGCCCTCGTCTCGGCCGTCGCCCGGGCGAGCGGGCTGCCGGTACGCGCCCTGCTGCGCCTGCCGCCCGCCGACGGCGCCGCGCCGTACGCCGCCGACCCGGCCTCCCTGGACCGGCTCGCCGACCTCGCCCGGGAGTACGTCGCGCTGGGCGCCGAGGGCGTCGTGCTCGGGTTCCTCGACGCCGACCTCGAGGTCGACGTGGGGGCCTGCCGCCGGCTGCTGGCCGCGGTGCCGGGGACGCCCTGGACCTTCCACCGCGCGATCGACGACACCCTCGACCCGGTCCGGTCCTGGGGCCGCGTGGTCGACCTGCCCGGTGTCACCTCGGTGCGCTCCGGCGGCTCGCCGCAGGGACTCGCGCAGGGCTACGAGGACCTCCTCGCCCTGGCCCGGCGCTCCCTCGAGGTCGCCCGGCTGCTGATGCCGGCCGGTGGCCTGTCCGCCGAGCACGTCCCCTGGTTCGCCCGCGAGGGCGTCCGTCAGCTCCACCTCGGCACCCAGGTCCGCCCCGGCGCGAGCTACCGCTCCTACGTCGACGCGGGGTACGTCCGCTCGTGGCGCCGCCTGCTCGACGACGCCGTCGACCGTGACCAGCGCACCGACTGGGCCGGCGCGTGATCCTGATCGACCCCCCGCTGGTCGAGTGGCGCGGGAAGCGGTGGTCGCACCTGGCCTCCGACACCTCGTTCGAGGAGCTGCACGCCTTCGCCCGGGAGGTCGGGATCCCCGAGCGCGGCTTCGACCGCGACCACTACGACGTGCCCGAGGAGTGGCACGCCGACCTCGTGGCGCGTGGCGCCGTCGAGGTGACCTCGCGGGTGCTGGTGGTCGCGCTGGTGCGCGCCGGGCTGCGGCGGCGCAAGAGCCAGGCCTGAGGGCCGCCGACCGGCCCGTGGTCGGGGCCGTGGTCGGGCCCGTGGTCGGGCCCGTGGCTCAGGCCCGGGAGGCCACCTCGTCGGGCAGTAACCGGCCGAGCTCGGCGAGCACGTTGGACCGCGCGGTCTCCTCCCACGCCCCGGCGGCGCGGTCGGTGTGGAAGAGCCGCGGCTTGGCGAGCAGGTCGCCCAGCACGGCGGCCCGCCCCCGGGCGAAGTCCTCGTCGCCGACGTGGGCGTACTCCCGGCGCACCGCGGCGACGTACTCGGCGTACCGCTCCGGCCCGGCCGCCAGGATCGCCAGGTCGGCGTCGGAGAGCGCGCAGCCCGCGGCGTCGTCCTCGGCGGGCGCGTGGGTCTCGGTCATCCGGACCAGGCGGGCGACCTCGGCCACCACGTCGTCGGAGACGAGGCCGGGCAGGGCGTGCTCGGCCCAGGAGGCCGAGCGCTCCTCGGCGTCGCGCTCGCCGTCGTACACGCCGTCGTGGAACCACGCCGCGAGGCGGACGGGGGTGTCGTCGGCGTCGGTGACCTCGGTCAGGTCGTCGAGCCGGGCGAGGACCTCGTCGAGGTGACGCAGGTCGTGGTAGCTGCGGTCGCTGCTGCCGTAGGCCGCCAGCAGCTCGGCCCGCAGCGCCTCGGCGGCGGGGTCCGGGTGGTCGGCCAGCGGCCAGGGCAGGTCGTGCGGCGCGCGCGGGCGGTCCCGCGGGGGATGGTCGGCGTCGGGCATCGCCCTATTCAAACAGCCTGGGGCTCCTCGACGGCAGCCGGCGGCGACATGGCCCAGCGGATCGTGCCGGTCGCCAGGGACCCGAGGGCGCGGACCACGGTCCGCTCGGTGACCGGCAGCCGGGGCAGCCGCAGGGGCAGCCGCGTCCAGCCCGGCATCAGACTGACGGCGGCGGCGCACAGCACGGCGTACGGAGCCCGCGCGGCCAGCGGGAGCGGAGGCTTCAGCAGCAGGTACCGGACGGCCTCCCGGGCCTCCTGGGTCCCGCGCAGCTCCGGGCGGAAGGAAGCCATCCGCTCGTCCAGCTCGGCCTCGGTCCGCGGCGGGTCGACCACCCCGAGACGGGCGGCGACCTCGCCGACCTGCGCCACGTAGGTGTCGCGCTCGTCCTGGGTCAGCGTGGCCGCGCCGTAGACGGTGAAGGCGTGCAGGAAGCTGTCCACCTCGGCGACGTGGACCCACATCAGCAGGTGCGGGTCGGAGGCGGCGTAGGCCGAGCCGTCGGGCATCGTCCCGGTGACGCGGCGGTGGATCGAGCGCACGACGTCGACGGAGCGCTGCGCGTCCTCGGCGGTGCCGAAGGTGGTCACCGCGAGGTAGTGGCTGGTGCGGGCCAGCCGCCCCCACATGTCGCCGCGGTAGCCCGAGTGGTCCGAGACGGCCTTCATCGCGGCCGGGTGCAGCGTCTGCAGCAGGACCGCCCGCAGGCCGCCCACGAACATCGAGGCGTCGCCGTGGACGACGTGGATCGGGCTGCCGGGCTCGAACCAGCGCTCGCCCTCGGAGTCGTGGATCCGCTCACGGTGCTGCGGCCCGTCGGGTCCTGCCACCCGCGCGAAGATCGCCTCGCCGAGCCGGTTGCGCACGCCCTGCATCATGCTCGCGACGCTACCCGCCGGTCCGACCACCCCCGGCCCCCGTCAGGGGTGGTCCGGGGGCGGTGGACCGCGGTGCGGGACCGTCCGGGTCGTGTGCCTCAGCACGCTCCAGGGGTCGTCCTCAGTCACACGACCCCACGGTCCGGGCCGGGTCGGCCCGGCCTGGCCTGGCCTGGGGACCGCTCAGGCGGCGGGGGCGCTCATCGTGCGCAGCAGCACCGTCTGCGGCATCGCCCGCAGGGCCTCCACCGTGCCGTCGTCGAGCGGCGCGGCGACGTCGGTGACGACGTAGCCCTGCTCGCCGCGGGTGGCCAGGGCCTGGCCGAGGATGTTGACGCCGGCCTCGGCGAAGGCGTGGTTGACCTCGGCCAGCACGCCGGGGACGTTCTGGTGCAGCAGCGTCACGCGGTGCGTGCCGGGCTCCGGGGCCGTGCCGGCCGCCGGCAGGTTCACGCTGAGCTCGGTGGAGCCGTGGCGGGCGTACCCGACCAGCTTGCCGGAGACGAAGTGCCCGATCTCCTCCTGTGCCTCCTGGGTGGAGCCGCCGACGTGCGGGGTGAGGATGACGTTGTCGAGGCCGCGCAGCGGCGAGTCGAACCGGTCGCCCTGGGCCTTGGGCTCGATCGGGAAGACGTCCATCGCCGCGCCCGCGATGTGGCCCGACAGGATCCGCTCGCGCAGCGCCTCGGTGTCGACGAGCATCCCGCGGGAGGCGTTGATGAACAGCGAGCGTGGCTTCATCAGGTCGAAGAAGACCGGGCCGAAGAGCCCGGCGTTGCCCGGGCGGCCGTCGACGTGCAGGGAGACGACGTCGGCGGTGACCAGCAGCTCCTCGAGGCTGCCCATCCGGCGCGCGTTGCCGTGGGCGAGGCGGTCGGCGATGTCGAAGTAGACCACCCGCATCGCCAGCGCCTCCGCGACGACCGAGAGCTGCGAGCCGATGTTGCCGTAGCCGACGATGCCGAGGGTGCGGCCGCGGATCTCGTGGCTGCCGGCGGCCGACTTGTCCCAGATGCCGTCGTGCATGCGGGTGGTCTTCTCGGCCAGGCGCCGCGCGAGCATGATGATCTCGCCGATGACCAGCTCGACCACGCTGCGGGTGTTGGAGTGCGGGGCGTTGAAGACCGCGACGCTGTGCGCGGTGGCCGCGGGCAGGTCGACCTGGTTCGTGCCGATGCAGAAGCAGCCGACGGCGTCGAGGTCGGGCGCGCCGGCGAAGACCCGCTCGGTCAGGTGCGTGTTGGACCGGATCCCCAGCAGGGAGACCCCCGGCAGCGACACGAGCAGCTCGTCCTCGCTCATCGAGGCCTTGCGCAGCTCGACCTCGTAGCCGGCGTCCTCGAGACGGGCGACGGCGGCGGGATGGATGTTCTCGAGCAGCAGCGCCTTCATGGGTGCCACGGTATGGGCTCCGCGGCCCGCACCTCGCAACGGGACGTCATCCGGACTCCATGGGGGCGCTCAGCCCGGCAGCCGCGCGGTCAGCAGGTGCTGCAGCCGGGGCTCGTGGCCCGGGGCCGCGCCGGTCTCCCGGTCCAGCTCGAGCAGGGCGTGCAGCGGGGTCACCTCGACGTCGACGAGCCCGCTGTCGCGCAGCAGGTCCGCGGTCGGCTCGATCGACCCGGCCTCCGCGAGCGGCAGCACCCGCCGGACGCGGTCATCAACTGCGCCAGGCCGAGGGAGCCGAGCAGCCGGAACAGCACCGAGCGCGCGCCCTCGGCGGAGCCGGAGGCGAAGACCAGGAAGCTGGTCAGACCGGACAGCGCGTACCCGACGGCGACGCCGGCCAGCAGCATCCGGATGGAGGTGACCCGGCCTCCGCTGCGGGCCACCAGGAAGACCAGCATCGAGGCGGCCAGCGCGCCGAACAGGATCGCCGCCGCCGCCCCGCTGGACGCGCCCGAGCTGATCCCGAGCAGGTACGGGTCGGCCAGCACGTTGCGACCATGGCCTGCAGCGCCACCCCGCACACCGCCAGACCGGCCCCGACGGCGACGGCGAGGAGCAGGCGGGGGAGGCGGACCTACCAGATGATCGCGTCCGCCGACGGGTCCCAGGTCACCTCGCCCGGGAGGCCGACCAGGTGGTGCCCGAGGACCCGCACCGTCGTCAGCGGGTCGACCGCGACGGCCCCCGCACCGACCCCTGCCACGACGGTGAGAGCCAGCGCGACGCCCAGCCCGACGAGCCAGGCGGTCGTACGCCGGGAGCGCGCGCGTGTTGTTGCGCATGATGTGCAACAACGTATTGCGCGCACTAAGGTCGTGTTCAGGTGGTGGGCTCGCCACTGACGCCGTCCGACCCGGGGCCTGGAGACCCGGTTCGAGCCCGACGTGTGTCACGGCTGCGCGTCCTCCTGGCTCGGTGTCGTCCACTGAGCCCCGAAGGAGGTCGCCCGATGACCACGCTCCGACTGCCGGCAGCAGTACGGCGCCCCTGACCGCGCGCTCGGCTCGCGCGGTACGTCTGTGTGGCGACACGCCGACGGCGCTCCCACAGTCGTACCGTCCCGCGAAGCCCCGCCCGGTGGGGACCCGCCCGGGGCGGACGACGCCCACGTCGGCGGTCGGCTGGTCAGGCGGTCAGGCCGGCAGGTCCTCCGCGTCGACGATTCGGTAGGCGTACCCCTGCTCGGCCAGGAACCGCTGCCGGTTCTGCGCGAACTCCGCGTCGACGGTGTCACGCGCCACCACGGCGTAGAAGCGGGCGGTCTGGCCGCCGGCCTTGGGCCGCATCAGCCGACCCAGGCGCTGGGCCTCCTCCTGCCGTGAGCCGAACGAGCCCGAGACCTGGATGGCCACCTCGGCCGAGGGCAGGTCGATGGAGAAGTTCGCGACCTTGCTGACCACGAGCAGACCGATCTCGCCGGACCGGAACGCCTCGAAGAGCCGCTGCCGCTCCTTGACCGTCGTGTCGCCCTTGATCAGGGGGGCGTCGAGGGTGGCGGCGAGCTCGTCCAGCTGCTCGATGTACTGCCCGATCACCAGGGTCGGCTGCCCCCGGTGGCGCTCGACCAGCTCGCGGACCACCCCGGTCTTGTGCGGGGTGCAGGCGGCCAGGCGGTAGCGCTCCTCGGGCTCGGCGGTGGCGTAGACCAGCCGCTCGTTCTCGGGCAGCGTCACGCGGACCTCGACGCAGTCGGCCGGGGCGATCCAGCCCTGCGCCTCGATGTCCTTCCACGGGGCGTCGTACCGCTTGGGGCCGATCAGGCTGAACACGTCGCCCTCACGACCGTCCTCGCGCACCAGCGTCGCGGTCAGGCCGATCCGGCGGCGGGCCTGCAGGTTCGCGGTCATCCGGAAGATCGGTGCGGGCAGCAGGTGCACCTCGTCGTAGACGATGAGGCCCCAGTCGCGGGCGTCGAGCAGCTCGAGGTGGGGGAAGACGCCCTTGCGGCGCATCGTCAGGACCTGGTACGTCGCGATGGTGACCGGCCGGACCTCCTTGACGGCCCCGGAGTACTCCCCGATCTCGTCCTCGGTGAGGCTGGTCCGCTTGATCAGCTCGTCCTTCCACTGCCGCGCGCTGACGGTGTTGGTGACGAGGATCAGCGTGGTGGCCTTGGCGTGGGCCATCGCGGCCGCGCCGACCATCGTCTTGCCGGCACCGCAGGGCAGCACCACGACCCCGGAGCCGCCGTTCCAGAAGGAGTCGGCCGCGTCCCGCTGGTAGTCCCGCAGCTGCCAGGAGGTCTCGTCGAGGTCGATCTCGTGCGCCTCGCCGTCGACGTAGCCGGCCCAGTCCTCCGCCGGCCAGCCCAGCTTGAGCAGGGCCTGCTTGAGGTTGCCGCGCTCGGAGGCGTGGACGACCACCGTGTCGTCGTCGAGCCGGGCGCCGAGCATGCCCTGGACCTTCTTGGCGCGCAGCACCTCCTCGAGCACGGGCCGGTCGGTGCTCGACATCACCAGGCCGTGGGTCGGGTGCTTCTCCAGGCGCAGCCGGCCGTAGCGCGCCATCGTCTCGGCCACGTCGACCAGCAGGCTGTGCGGCACGCTGTAGCGGCTGAACTCCAGCAGCGTGTCGACCACCTGCTCGGCGTCGTGCCCGGCCGCGCGGGCGTTCCACAGCCCCAGCGGGGTCAGCCGGTAGGTGTGCACGTGCTCGGGGGACCGCTCGAGCTCGGCGAACGGCGCGATCGCCTTGCGGCAGTCCGCCGCGCGCTCGTGGTCGATCTCGAGCAGGAGGGTCTTGTCCGACTGGACGATGAGGGGGCCGTCGTTCACCCCGGAAGCCTACGAGCACCGCAAGCCGCCCGGTCACCCGTGAACGCCGAGATGACCCTCGCGGACAGCCGAGATGACGCTCGCGGCGCATCGAGACGACGATTCCGGCGCCGCCGGCCGGCCCGTCTCAGTCCGGCCCGTCTCAGTCCGGCCCGTCTCAGTCCGGCCCGTCTCAGTCCGGCCTGCCTCAGTCCGGGACGGCCTGCACCGAGTGGATGCGGTGCACCGCGAAGGAGCGGACGTCGTCGGCGCGGTGGTCGTAGGCCACCAGGCTGCCGCCCTCGACCGAGCGCGGGTCGACCAGCCGGTCCGAGCGGGTGCCCTGGTTGTCGACGTAGGTGATCAGCACCGCCTCCCGGGCCTCGACGGCCTCCCGCAGCGCGGTGAGCGCCCCCGAGGGCGTGAGCGAGGCGGGTGCGGTGCCGGCGGACCCGGCGTCGCCGCCCGTACGCACGCGGCCGGCCCGGTCGCCGGAGCGGACCGCGCTGACCACGGCCCCGGCCGCCGCGCCCTGGCGCGCCGAGCGCACCGCGGTGGTCCGCTCCCGCGGGGCCCGCGCACGCAGCAGGTCGGGCCGCGTCACCTGCACGGTGCCGTCGGCGGCCTCGACCACCGGCGCCGCGCCGAGCTCGCGCAGCCGGGGGAGGAGGACGTCGAGCGGGGTGTCGCTGACGACCACGGTCGGGGCGATCCGGCGCAGGCCGAGCGCGCCGGCCTTCGGGTGGTGCACCAGGGTGGTGAGCGCGGCCTCGTCGTCGGAGCGCAGGAACGCCTCGGCGTGCCCGAGCCGCACCGTGCCGTAGGTGCGGACCGTGTCGTCGACCAGGTAGCTCAGCGGCTGCGGCACCGGGGTCCGCGAGATGGTGCCGAGGAACTCGTGCACCTCCGCGGCCGACCAGCCCACGTCGAGCGCGCGGCGCACCGAGGCCGGGGTGAAGCGGTAGGTGGTGGCGCCGCCGCGCGACTCCACGTCGGCCAGCAGCTGCAGGCGCCGGGCCAGCGACGACTCCAGAGGGCCGGGGGCGACGGCGGTGAGGTCGGCCTGCACCAGGACGTGGTCGACCGGCTCGGGCAGCAGGTCGTCCAGGACGGGGCCGGGGTCCTCGCCCGCGACGAGCAGCGCCGCGTACGACGCGAGCCCGCCGAGCGCGACCAGCCCGAGCGCCGCGGCCTCGGTGAGGGCGTCGGCGAGCTCCTGCTCACGCGCCGCCGGGCGCCGGGGCCGCAGCCACCGCACCCGGGAGACCAGGGAGGGCACGCCGGTGCCCGCGGCCAGCACCACGCCGTCCTCGAGACCGTGCAGCGCGGCCAGGGCCATCGCGCGGGACTCGGTGACGGTGCGGCTGGTCAGGCCGGGGGCCAGCGCGTTGCGGGGCTTGTCGGCCTCGTCCCGGCTGCCGATCAGCGCGGGGGCGCGCGGCGTGGTCAGCCAGGCCCGGGCCAGCGCGGCCCAGCGGGTGGCGGTGACCTGGGTCGACCAGGCGTCGAATGCGTCGGTGGGCACCCACAGCGCGTTGCCGTCCCCGCCGGCGCGCTGGGCCAGCAGCCCGGCCGCGCCTGCGACCTCGACCAGCAGCGCCGCGGTCGGCTCGTCGACGTGCAGCAGCCGCGCGGTCGCCTTGAGGTCGCGCACGCCGAGCCCGCCGCTGCGCAGCGCGGGAGCCGGCTCGGTGCCCCAGTGGTCCAGGAGCAGCTCGACGCGACGCACGGTCTCGAACGCGGCGCCGGCGGCGGTCCGGTCGACCAGGGCGTGGGACCGCTCGGCGGTCGCGAGCGGGGGCAGGGCGTCGACCGGGTCGCGGGTGGTCCGGGCGCCGCGCAGGGCCAGGCCGACCTGGCCGGGCAGGACCACCGCGGACCCGCCGCGGGAGACCAGCAGCCGCCGGGCCAGCAGCTCCTCGGCCGGGGTGGCGGCGTCCTCGGCCTTCACCCGCAACCGCGAGGCGCCGGCCGTTGCCTGGCCGCCGGAGCCCTCGACGTGGTCGAGCAGGGCCCGCGCCGGGGCGGAGAGCTGGGCCAGCAGCGCCGGCACCTCGTCCGGGGCGGGCGCCTCGGCGGCCGGCGGGAGCAGCCCGCTCACGGCCGCCCAGGTCGGGGCGAGGGCCAGGCCCTCGGCCACGCCGGACAGCGCCCGCACCCCGGTCGGGGTCCACCAGGCCAGGGCCAGGTCGACGACCCGGTCCAGCGCGGCCCCGGCCATGGCCTCGTCGGCGTGCACGACCGCGAGCACCTCCTCGCGGGCGGCGGGGCCCACCACGGCGACCGCGTCGAGCACGTGCAGCTCGAGCCGGTCGAGCAGGTCCAACGCGCGGAGCAACGAGACCCGTACGGTGGCCCTCGACGCCAGCTGACCGAAGTCGTGAGGAGCCGGGGTGGCCAGATCGGGACGTGCGAGGAGCAGCCGGGTGAGACGTTCGTCGTCCCACCCGCGCAGCTGGTCGGCCAGGGAGCGGTGCCCCGGGGCCTCGGTCGGAGTGCCCATCGGGCCAACGCTACCGACCCCCCGGGCCGGGGTCGCAGGGTGAGTGCCCTCGAGCAGGTCCGGCTGCTCCACGGCGCGACCTCGCACGTCGGCCTGGTCCGCGAGGCCAACGAGGACTCCCTGCTGGTCAGCCCGCCCGTCTTCGTGGTCGCCGACGGCATGGGCGGCCACGACCGCGGCGAGGTGGCGAGCGCGCTCGCCGTCGAGTCGCTGGCCGCGGTGGCCGGCCAGGAGCAGGTCGACGCACGCGCCACCGCGGACGCCGTCGACGCGGCGCTGCGGGACGCCCAGCAGCGGGTGGCGGCCTACGACGCGGAGCAGCGGGCCGGGGGCGCCCGCCGGTTCGCCTCCGGCACGACCGTGGTCTCGGCGGTGCTGAGCACCTACGACGGCGCGCCGGTGTGGGTGGTCAGCAACCTCGGCGACTCCCGGGCGTACGGCTCCGACGGCACGTCGCTGGTGCGGCTCAGCGTGGACCACTCCCTGGTGCAGGAGCTCCTCGACGCCGGCTCGATCACCCCCGAGGAGGCCCGGGTGCACCCCGAGCGGCACGTGGTGACCCGGGCGCTGGGGGCCTCCGGTGCGGTCGCGGCCGACCACGTCGTTGCGCGCCTCGACGTGGCCCCCCGGCTGCTGCTGTGCTCCGACGGCATCACCGATCTCGTCGCCGACGACGCGATCGCCCGGCTGCTGACGGCTGCGCCCGGACCCCAGGAGGCGGCCGACGCCCTGGTGGCGGCCGCACTGGCCGCCGGCGGGATCGACAACGCGACCGCGGTCGTGGTCGACGTGGTGGGATGGACCGCCCCCGCGGCGGGACGCCGCGACGTGCCCCGGGTCGTGACCGACGCCGCGACCGTGCCCATGCCCGTGCTCGACTGAGCGCTTCCCAGAGCGGAGAACCCGGTGACCGACCCCACCCCGACCTGGTCCTACGAGCCGGGGGAGCACCTCGCGGTGCTCGGCCCACACCTGGCCGTCGTCGTCCCCGCCGGCCAACGCGCCCTCGCCGCGCGGCTCTGGACGGTGGTGGACGAGGGCGGCGACCTGCTCGCCGTCGTCGACGTCCTGGCCGCCGGCGGTCTGCGCGCGGTGGCCGGCGCGGCCGTCGTGGCCTGGGAGGGCGGTGACCGGGTCACCGTGCTGGCCCGCGGCACCGACCCGCGCGTCGTCGTCCGCAGCAGCGAGGGCACCGCGCTGGTCGACGGCACGGCCACCCGCACCTGGGCCGAGCGCTCCTTCGAGCGGGTGCGGTCGGTGTCGGTGCTCGCCGGCGACCGTGCGGCGGAGGAGGGCGACGGTCCGGCCGAGGTCCTCGGCCTGAGGTCGGGCCTGGTCCGCGTGTCCCGGGTCGCCCGGACCGTGACCGACCCGCACGGGGGGCACCCGGACGCGGACGACACGCTCGCCGCCGGAGACCTGGGGGCCGACACCGAGCCCGTCGTCGACCCGCGGCACGAGCCCGAGCCCGGGCCGGTGACGGCTCCGGACCTGGCCCCGGTCGCGGAGGGCCCGGCGGAGCCGCCCCAGCCGGTGCTGCCCCCGGCCGAGCAGCCCACCGAGGCGCACTCCGTCCTGCCGGGTCCCTGGGGCCGGGACGCCGCCGCGACGACCGGCCGGGGCACGCCCCGCCTGCGCGTCTCGGACGGGCGCGAGGTGGTGGTCGACGCGGTGGTCGTGGTCGGGCGCTCGCCCGGGCCGCGTGACCGGCACGCGGGAGCACCGCCGCGGATGCTGCGCCTGGAGAGTCCCCAGCAGGAGATCTCGGGCACCCACCTGGAGGTCCGCCCCGGCACCGGGCCGGACGCCGGCGCGGCGGTCGTGACCGACCTGGGGTCCACCAACGGCACGGTCGTCGAGCACGTCGACGGGCCACCGGAGGCGCTGGTGCCCGGGGTGGGGGTCGCGCTCGGCGCCGGGGCGGTGGTCCACGTCGGCGACGGGGTCACCCTGACCCTGCTGGACCCCACGGACTGACGCCCCGCGGGTCGGCCGGCCGGTGGGTCAGCCGGTCAGCCGGTCAGCCGGCCCTGCTGGGCGCCGGCACGTCGGCGAACGCGTCCGGGCGGGAGACGAAGCGGGCGTGGCTGGGCGGCCAGGCCAGGGCGAAGACCTTGCCGACCACGAGGTCGTCGGCGACGTAGGCGTCCGACTCGTCGCAGTCCTCGCGCGGCCGCACGCACAGGCGTACCGAGGAGTCCGCCGAGGCGCTGCGGTTGTCACCCATCACGAACAGGGAGCCCTCCGGCACCGGTCCGGCCTCCCAGCTGCACGAGCCGCCGGCGGGCATCGGTCCGTCGCAGAGGCGCTGGGGGGCGATGAAGTCGGACTCGTCGACCGGCTCGCCGTTGATCTCCAGGCGGCCCCGCTCGTCGCAGCAGCGGATCACGTCGCCCTCGACGCCGATCACCCGCTTCACCAGGTGACCGCCGGAGGGGTAGAGGCCGATGGCGGACAGCGCCCGGGTGGGCAGGGAGGTGGGGCCGGTGTCCTCGCTGGGGCCCAGCCAGTCGCCCGGGTCCTCGAAGACCACGACGTCGCCGCGCTCGGGCGTCCCGTCGAACCAGTACGACGGCTTCTGCACCAGGATCCGGTCGTTGACGACCAGCCCCGGCCTCATCGAGGACGACGGGATGTAGAAGGCCTGGACGAAGAAGGTCTTGATGACCAGCGCGAGCACCACCGCGACGACCAGCAGAACGATGGTCTCGGCCCAGAGCGGCAGCTTGCGGCGGGCTCCGGAGGTCACGGGGGCAGAGCGTACGTCACCGCGGGGCGGCCCGGAGGCGGTACGCGCACCCGCCCGGCGGCTGGCTACCGTGGTCCGGCGTGACCCAGGTCTGGTACGTCTCCTACGGCTCGAACATGTCCGCGGCCCGCCTGGCCTGCTACCTCGAGGGCGGCTGCCCGCCGGGTGGCTCGGCGGCCAACCCGGGCGCCCGCGACCGCACCCTGCCGACCCGGTCGGTGCCGGTGGACCTGCCCGGGACGACGTACTTCGCCGGCGACTCGCCGCAGTGGGGCGGCGGGGTGGCGTTCTACGACCACGACACCCCGGGGCGGACGGCCGCGCGCGGCTACCTGGTCACCCGCCAGCAGCTCGCCGACGTCGCCGCGCAGGAGATGTACCGCGTCCCCGCCGACGGCGACCCGCTCGAGCAGGTGCTCCTCGAGCCGCTGCCCGCCGGCCGGCACACGGTCGGCCCCGGCCACTACGAGACGCTGGTCGAGGTGGGGCGCCACGAGGGCCTGCCGATGATCACCTTCACCTCCCCGCACGGCACCCACGCCGTGGACCACGTCGCGCCGGGTCGGGCCTACCGCGACACCCTGGCCACCGGGCTGCGGGAGAGTCGGGGGTGGGACGAGGCGCGGTCGGCGGCCTACCTCGACGCCCTCCTGCCGAGATGACGGTTGCGGACAGCCGAGACGACGGTTGCGGACAGCCCGGTGGTCGTCAGGGGCGGCGGCGCGGGGGCTTCCGGGCGGTGACGACGACCTCGCCCGGCACCGCCTCCCCAGGAACCGCCGCCGTCACGACCACCTCGTCGAGCAGCGCCTCGCCGAGGGCGGCGACCACGCGCCCGGCCGCGGTCGCGGGGACGGTGGCGACCAGACGGCCGTCCGGGCGCAGGCCCGCGCGGACCATCCGCGCGGTGCGCACCGGGTCGGTGGTGCTCGCCAGGACCCCGGGCGCCCACGCGAGGTCGTAGGCCTCGAAGGGGAGCGTGGCCTGCTCGAGGTCGGCCTGCTCGAACACGACCCGGTCCAGCCCGCCGTCGGCGTCGGCGCCGGCGCGGGCGCGGTCCAGGGCGTCGGGGTCGAGGTCCAGCGCGAGCACCGACCGCGCGCCGGCACCGACCAGCCACCGGGCGGCCCCGCCGTCGCCGCAGGCCAGGTCGACGACGTCGGTGCCCGCCACGTCGCCCAGGGCGGCGGCGAGCCGCGCGAGGGCGCCGGGGGTCACGGCGCGACGACGACCGGGATCTGGGACCGGCTGCGGTCGCCCCCGCGCCACACGACGTACCCGTCGTCGGCGCGCGCCGGACCCGTGCGGGTGATCGTGAAGGTGGCGGACTCGCCCGGCCCGAGGCGTACGGCGAGCGGCCGGACCTGGACCGGGGAGGAGAAGGCACGCGCCTCGGAGGAGAAGTAGAGGGCCTCGTCGGCGGTGTTGCGGATCGTGCGGGTCGCCACGCGGTCACGCCCGCCCAGCAGCACCGACGGGGTGTTGGTCTCCCGCCGGTCGCCTTCCAGCCAGGCGCGGTAGCCGGCGACGGGCTGCGGGTAGTCGAGCCGCACGTCGGCGGCCCGGTCGAGGTCGACCCGCCCGGCGCCCGAGGCCAGCGGCGACCCGCCCCCGGTGGGCAGCGCGCGGGTGGCGAGCGCCGAGCGGACGCGCACGGCGTCCCAGCCGGGCTCGCGGGCCCGCAGGGCGGCCGTCGCGCCCGCCGCCCAGGCGGTGGCCGCGGAGGTGCCGGTCACGACGCCCCACGCCGGCTCGCCGTCGGTGGCGGGGACCGCGCCCAGCAGCCCGCTTGCCGGGGCCGCCACGTCCGGCTTGAGGACCGGTCCCGCGGGGTCGCCCGCCGCGGACCGCGTGGACGGGCCCGAGGGGCGGTCGCGCCCGGTGACGACCAGGGCCGCGCGGGCCTCCGGCGTACGTCGCAGCGCGCGCAGCAGGGTGCGGCCGTCGGCGGCCGTGAGGTGGACGGTGGGCACGGCGTGGAAGTCGGCGAACAGCGACGGGCCGCTGCGGTTGACCAGCACCATGCCGGCGCCGTCGGCGAGGGCGACGGTGCCGGACTTGTCGACGCGCCCGACGGAGCCGCGGTCGCACACGACGACCGCCCCGGACACGACCGCGGCGTCCAGCGACCCCGGGGCGCACACCGCGGCGCGACCCGGAGCGGCGCCCTCGGCGGCGGCCGCGCGGCCGGCGACGAGGGGACCCGGCGGCAGCCCGTCGCGCGCGGCGGTGAGCCCGCGCAGGACGGGTCCGTCCACGACGCGGACCAGGCCGACCGGCTCGAGCCCGGGAGCGGCCCCGACCGTGGTCACCCAGGGGACGTCGTGCGCTGCGGGGCGGGCCGGGTCGTTGCCGGCGGCCGCGAGCACCGCGACGTCGGCCTCGGCCGCGCCCAGCAGCGCCCGCTCGAGCGTGTCGACGGCGGCGCCGGCGGGCCCGTCGCCCACCGAGAGGCTCAGCACGTCCACGCCGTCGGCGACCGCGAGGTCCACCGCGGTCACCAGGTCGGCCGTCGAGCAGCCGTCGTCGTCGGGGTCGGGGGCGCTCCAGCACGCCTTGTAGACGGCCAGGCGCGCGTCGGGTGCCTGCCCCCCGGTCGTGGTCGGCAGCTGTCCCGGCACCCGGACCGGCACCCCGGCGTTGCCGGCCGCGATCGAGGCCATCTGGGTGCCGTGGCCGAGGTCGTCGCGCGGCGAGAGGCTGCTGCCGGAGCGGAGGTCGTCGCGTCCGAACCCCTCCACGAACCACTGGGCGGCCGCGACCTTGCCCCCGCAGTCCGACGGTGACCACCCGGGGTCCGTGCCGGCGGCGCAGCCGCCGACGAAGCCGGCCGGCTCCCGGCCGAGCGAGGGGAGCGTGGTGAACGCGGCCGAGCGCGGCGCGATGCCCGAGTCGAC
>JBBSKO010000012.1:0-19692 GCA_038256225.1 Propionibacteriales bacterium
AACGTCTACGCCGCCACCAAGCACGCCGTCGGGGCCTTCTCCGAGGCGCTGCGCCGCGAGCTCGGTCCGCAGCACGTGCGGGTCGGCCTGGTCGAGCCGGGCTTCGTGCGCACCGAGCTCACCGCCGGCCACGACTTCGAGACGCTCGGCGCGCTCGAGGCCGCCGACGTCGCGGACGCGGTCGTGTGGATGGTGACCCGGCCCCGGCGTACCGCGGTCAACGAGGTGCTGATGCGGCCGATCGAGCAGGAGAGCTGACGTGGGTGACGACCGGACGGTGCGGCGGGGGTACGGCTGAGCGGGCGGCCCGCAGACCGGCCAGCGCCGTCAGCAGCACCTCGGTCGTCGCCGGCTCCCGGGCCGCGACCCGGCACCAGGAGGCGTCGAGACCGGGGAAGGTGTCGCACCGGCGTACGGCCACCCCGGCGTCCCGCAGGGCCTCGCGGACGCCGGCGCCCAGCCGGGCCAGGACGAACGACGCGGACGAGGGGACGACCTCGACGCCGAGCCCGGTCAGGCCGGCCACCAGGTGCTCCCGCCAGGCCGTCAGCTCGTCAGCGCGACGGTCCGCCTCGACCCGGGCCGCCGGGGTGCAGCACGCGACGAGGGCGGCGGCGGCCGTGGTCGAGAGCGACCACGGGGTCTGGCCGCGCCGCAGGTCGGCGACCACGTCGGGCGCGCCGAGCAGGTAGCCGGCCCGGACGCCGGGGACCGACCAGTGCTTGGTCAGGCTGCGCACCACCACGAGGCCGTCCAGCGGTCCCCCGGCGAGCGACGCTGGCTCGCCCGGGACGGCGTCCATGAAGGCCTCGTCGACGACGACCAGCCGGCCCGGCCGGAGGAGCGCGCGCAGCACGCCGGCCGGGTGGAGCACCCCGGTCGGGTTGGTGGGGTTCCCGACGACCAGGAGGTCGGCGTCCTCCGGCACCGCGGTCGGGTCCAGCGCGAAGCCGTCCTCGGCCCGGCAGAGCACGACGGAGACCTCGTGGCCGGCCTGATCCAGCGCGGCGTGCGGCTCGGTGAACTGCGGGTGCACCACGACCGGTCGGCGCCAGGGCCGCAGCCGGGCGACGAGCCCGAACGCCTCGGCCGCCCCGGCGGTCGCCAGCACCTCGCCCGGGCCGCGGCCGTGGTGGGCGGCCACGGCCCGCTCCGCGGCCGTGGGGTCGGGGTAGGCGCCGACGTCCTCCAGGCTGGCCACCAGCGCCTGGGTCAGCCAGGTCGGCGGGGGACCGGGGTGGACGTTGACGGCGAGGTCGACCAGGCCGTCCCCGGTCTCGGCGTCGCCGTGGTGGCGCAGGGGGTCCGCGGGTCTCGAGACGCTCGCTGGCGCTCGCTCCTCGACCACCGTGGTCGCGGCGTCGTACGAGTGCGCGGCGTCGGCGAAGCGCTGCGCCAGCTGCGGGTGCCCGGCCCAGTGGGTGTGCAGGTAGCTCGCGTGCAGGGTCGGCGTGGCCACCCCGACGTCGGTGCCGTCCACGGTCCAGGCCGCGACGTCGCCGGCCACCGGGTCGACGTGGGTGCGGTGGAACTCGTGCCCGGTGACCTCCTCGCCGGCCCGTCCGAGCAGGGAGTCGGCGGGGGCGGTGGCGGCGGGGTAGCGCAAGGTCAGCCGCTCGGTCATCGCCGCGCTCGCGGCGACCGCGCCGACCATCGGCTCGCCGTCGAGGGCGTCGCAGAGGTAGAGCAGCCCGGCGCACTCGGCGACCGTCGGCACGCCCGCCGCCACCGCCGCGCGCAGCGCCGCGCGCATCGCGGTGTTCCCGGTCAGGTCGGCCGCGTGCACCTCGGGGAAGCCGCCCCCGAGGTAGACCGCCGCCGTGCCGCCCGGCAGGGCCGCGTCCGCGAGCGGGTCGAAGGCGACCACGTCGCAGCCCGCCGCGCGCAGCAGCTCCTCGGTCTCGGCGTAGCGGAAGGTGAACGCCCGCCCGCCGGCGACCGCCACCACCGGCCGGTGCCCGGGACGGGCACCCGGCGGTGGTGCGACGTGGTCGTGCGGGGACCACGGGGCCACGTCGAGGTCGGGCGCCGACCGCGCGACCGCCAGCACGGCGTCCAGGTCGACGGAGGCCGCCACGTGGTCGGCCAGCGCGTCCAGGGCCGCCGCCGAGAGCTCACGCTCCTCGGCCGGGACCAGCCCGAGGTGGCGCGACGGCGCGGCCACGGCCGGGTCCCGCGGGATGGTGCCCAGCACCGGCAGCGAGATCGAGGACGTCACCTCGGCGGCGTGCCGCGGTGACCCGGCCTTGTTCAGCAGCACCCCGACCACCTCGACGGAGCTGTCGTAGGTGGCCATCCCGTGCACGACCGCACCGATCGAGCGCGAGGATCGGGAGATGTCGACGACGAGCACCACCGGGGTCCGCGTGAGCGCGGCGACGTGGGCGGTCGAGGAGAACCCCTCCCCGCCGACCCGGCCGTCGAAGAGCCCCATCACGCCCTCGACGACCGCCACGTCGGCCGGGACGGGCGTCCGCGCGCCGTGCAGCAGCAGCGGGGCGACCGCGTCCTCGCCGACCAGGTGCGGGTCGAGGTTGCGCCCGGCCCGCCCGCACGCCAGGGCGTGGTAGCCCGGGTCGATGTAGTCCGGCCCGACCTTGTGGCCGGACACGACGTGCCCGGCGCGGGTGAGCGCGGCCATCAGCCCGGTCGAGACCGTGGTCTTGCCCTGACCGGTGGCGGGGGCGGCGACGACGATCCGCGGGAGGCGGGTGCTCACCACTCGATCCCCCGCTGACCCTTCTGACCGCGGTCCATCTGGTGCTTGACCTTGCCCATCTCCGTGACCAGGTCGGCCACCTCGACCAGGGCCGGGTCCGCGCGGCGCCCGGTGACCACGACGTGCTGACGCCCCGGCCGCTCCCGCAACGTGGTGACCACGTCGTCGACGTCCACCCAGCCCCACTGCATCGGGTAGGTGAACTCGTCGAGCACGTAGAGGTCGTGACGCTCCTCGGCGAGCCGCCGCTTCACCTCGGCCCAGCCCTCGGCGGCGTCGCGGGCGTGGTCCTCGTCGTCGCCGGCCTTGCGCGACCAGGACCAGCCGGACCCCATCTTGTGCCACTCGACCGGGCCGCCCTCGCCCGTCTGCGCGTGCAGCTCGCCGAGCCGCTCGAGCACGGTCTGCTCGCCGATGCGCCACTTGGCCGACTTCACGAACTGGAAGACGCCGACGTCCCAGCCCTGGTTCCAGGCGCGCATGGCCAGGCCGAAGGCGGCGGTCGACTTCCCCTTGCCGTCGCCGGTGTGGACCATCAGCAGCGGCAGGTGCCGGCGCTGGGCGGTGGTGAGGCCGTCGTCGGGGACGGTGCTCGGGGTGCCCTGCGGCATGTCAGCTCCTGGCTCGGTAGGTCTCGTGGTGCACGGCGTCGGCCAGCGGGCGCCGGGAGCGCCAGCGGTGCCGCTCGAGGTCGGGGACCTCCTGCAGCCCGGTGACCGGCCCGACGCAGAGCCAGGCGACCGGGCGTACCCCCGGGGGCAGCGCGAGCCGCGAGGCCAGCCACTCCTCGCGGAAGAACGACACCCAGCCGACCCCGACACCCTCGGCGGTGGCGGCCAGCCAGAGGTTCTGGATGGCCAGGCAGGTGGAGTAGAGCCCGGTGTCGGCGATGGTGCGGCGGCCGAGCACCTGCGGCCCGCCACGGGACTGGTCGTGCGTGACGACGACCCCGAGGCCGGACTCGCGGACACCCTCGATCGTGATCCCCGCGAAGGTGGCGGCGCGGTCGGGCGGCAGCTCGGCGGCGTAGGCCTCCCGCTCCTCGGCGACGTGCCCGGCGAACGCCTCGAGCGTGCCGGGGTCGCGGACGAGCACGAAGTCCCACGGCTGGCTCATCCCGACGCTGGGGGCACGGTGCGCCGCACCGAGCACCCGCTCGAGCACGGCGTCGTCGAGGGGCTCGCCGCTGAACTCCGCCCGGACGTCCCGGCGTCGCTCGACCGCCTCGTAGAGGTCCATCAGGCGGCTCCGGCCGGGCGGGCGACGGCGGCCAGCGCGTCCGCGCTGACCTCGCCGACCGGTACGTGCTCGGCGCCGAGGTGCTCGGCCAGCCGGCGTGCCAGGCCCATCCGCATCGGCCCGGACTCGCAGTCCACGACCACGCTCCCGACGCCGGCACCGGCGAGCAGGGCGGCGGCGCTCCGCGACCGGTCGACGGCGTCGGCCCCGGCGGTGGCGCGGCCGTCGGTGACCACGACCAGCAGCGGGCGCCGGCGCGGGTCCCGGACCCGCTCCACCTCCAGGCAGCGGGCGGCCTCGAGCAGGCCCTCGGCCAGGGGCGTGCGGCCGCCCGCGGGCAGCACCTCGAGCCGCGCCGCGGCGACGTCGACCGAGCGGGTCGGCGGCAGCGTCAGCTCGGCGCCCGTGCCCCGGAAGGTGACCAGACCGACCTTGTCGCGGCGCCGGTAGGCGTCGAGCAGCAGCGAGAGGATCGCCGCCTTGACCTCCTCCATCCGCCGCCGGGCCGCCATCGAGCCGGACGCGTCGACGCAGAACAGGACGAGGTTCGACTCCTGGCCCTCGCGCACCGCCACCCGCAGGTCGTCCGGTCGCAGCAGCACCCGCCCACCGGCCCCGGGGACCCGCCCGCGGGCGACCTGGTGCGGCGCGGCGGCGCGGACGGTCTCGCCGAGGTGCACCGCGCCCCGGCGGCCGGGTCGGGAGCCCGTACGACGTCCGGTCGACGTCACCGCCCGGCTGCGTCGCCCGGCCTCGCCCTCCCCGGTGCCGCGGACGGCCAGCAGCCGGGCGCGGTAGGCCTGTCCCGCGCCGACGGTCGAGGTCCCGCCGGGAGCGGGGGCGGGGCCGGGGTCCGGCGCGGGTTCCGATCCTGCGTCATGCGTTCCGTCCGGGGCAGGGACCGGAGCGTCTGACGTCCCGCCGTCCGCTGGCTCCGCGTCCGACGCGGCGTCATGCGTCCCGTCCGGAGGGCTGTCCGGAGCGTCTGACGTCCCGCCGCCGTCCCCGCCGCCGTCCCCGCCGCCGGGCGGCTCGGGGTCGGGGTCGTCGGGCAGCAGGTCGTCCAGCAGGTCCTCGTCGAGGCCGGGGGCGTCGAAGGGGTTGCGGCGGCGGCGGTGCGGCAGCGAGAGCCGGGCCGCGGCGCGGATGTCCTCGGTGGTCACGAAGCGTCGGCCGTGCCAGGCGGCGTGCGCGGCCGCCGTCCGGGCGGTGACGATGTCGGCGCGCATGCCGTCGACGTCGAGCGCCGCGCAGAGCTCGGCGATCCGCAGCAGGGCCCCGTCCCCGACGACGACGTCGCCGACCAGGGCCTGCGCGGCCGCGACCCGCGCCCGCAGCGCCTCCTCGTCCGGCGCCCAGACCGCCGCGAAGGCGTCCGGGTCGGCGTCGTAGGCCATCCGCCGACGGACCACCTCGACCCGCCGGACCGGGTCGCGGGGGGCGGCGACCTCGGCGGTCAGGCCGAACCGGTCGAGCAGCTGCGGGCGCAGCTCGCCCTCCTCGGGGTTCATCGTCCCGACCAGCACGAAGCGGGCCGCGTGCGAGACCGACACCCCGTCCCGCTCGACGGTCGCGCGGCCCATCGCCGCCGCGTCGAGGAGCAGGTCGACGAGGTGGTCGTGCAGCAGGTTGACCTCGTCGACGTAGAGGATGCCGCGGTGCGCGCGGGCCAGCAGGCCGGGCTCGTACTCCGCCGTGCCCTGGCTCAACGCGCGCTCCAGGTGCAGCGAGCCGAGCACCCGGTCCTCGGTCGCACCGACGGGCAGCTCCACGAGGCGTACGGGCCGGCTCTCCACCGCCGCGTCGGCGGCGAACGGGCCGTCCGGCGACGCGGTCTCCCGGCCGCGGTCGGCCGGGTCCGAGGAGAACCGGTCACCGGCGACGACCTCGACCGGTGGCAGCACCGCGGCGAGGGCGCGCACGATCGTCGACTTCGCGGTGCCCTTCTCGCCGCGGACCAGCACCCCGCCGATGGCGGGGCTGATCGTGGTCAGCACCAGGGCGAGGGCCATCGGGTCCAGGTCACCCGGCCGGCCGCCGGTGTCGCCATGGGGATCGGAGTCGCCGTGGTCGCCCGCAGGCACGACGGCAGAGAAGGGGTAGTGCGCTGGCATGGGAGGCTCCCGCTCGTCCGCCATCGGATGGGCGCCTCGAGGCCGGTCTTCGGACTTCCTCGAGCACGCCGGATCGCGTGTCCAGGTCACCGCAGCGGGCCTGTGCCGGACTCTCACCGGCTTCCCAGATTCTCCCCTCGGCGTCCGGTCGTGACCGGGGCGTCGGGGCACCTCGTGGCTGAGCCGCCACGCTAGCGCAGGTCAGGACCTCCTAGGGTCGTGACTCCTCGGTCGGGCGCCTGCTGCGCGTGGCGCCGCATCCGATCTGGACGGCGTTGTCGGCGACTCGACGGGACTACGTCCCGCCCTCGCGCCTCCGCCTTGCCAGATCGACGCGGCACCACGCTCGCGACGACGCCGACCGAGGGGTCACGCCCTAGGGTCGGCGCCCATGAGGGCGAGGATCACGGTGGTGGGGATCGGGGCCGACGGGTGGCCGGGCGTCCCGGCGCCCCTGCGGTCGCTCGTCGACGACGCGGAGGTGGTGCTGGGCGGACCGCGGCACCTGGCGCTGCTGGAGCCGCGGCCCGGCCAGCACCGCGTGCCGTGGCCGGTGCCGCTGCGCGCCGGCCTGCCGTCGCTGCTGGCCGAGCACGCCGGGCGGCGGGTGGTCGCCCTGGCCACCGGCGACCCGCTGCTGTCCGGCGTGGGCACCACGCTGGTCGACCTGCTCGGCGCCGACGCCGTGGAGGTCCACCCCGGTCTGTCGTCGGTCGCGCTGGCCCGGGGCCGGCTCGGCTGGTCGGCCGAGAGCACCGCGGTGGTCAGCCTGGTGGGCCGCGACCCCGCCCTCGTCCTGCGTGAGCTCGCCCCGGGCCGCCGCGTGGTCGCGCTGTCCTCGGACGCCACCACGCCGGGCGCGCTGGCCCGGCTGCTCGTCCAGCAGGGGTACGGAGCGTCGCTGCTGACGGTGCTCGGCGACCTCGGCGCGCCGACCGAGTCGCGCCTCGACGCCACCGCCGCGGCCTGGGACCCGGCCGCCGACGCCCGCGTCCCGCCGCTCAACGTGGTGGCGGTCGACCTGCGCGGGCCCGTGGTCGGGTCGTGGGCCGCCGGGCTGCCCGACGAGGCGTACGAGCACGACGGCCAGCTCACCAAGCGCGACCTGCGCGCCGCCGCCCTGGCCCGGCTCGCCCCCCAGCCCGGGCAGCTGCTGTGGGACCTCGGCGCGGGCGCCGGGTCGGTCGGCGTCGAGTGGCTGCGCGCGCACCCCACCTGCCGGGCCGTCGCGGTCGAGGCCGACCCCGCCCGGTCCGCCCGGATCGCCCGCAACGCCACGCGCCTCGGGGTGCCCGCGCTCGACGTCCGGACCGGCCGCGCCGAGGAGGTCGTCGCGACCCTGCCGGCCCCGCTCGCCCACCCGGACGCGGTGTTCGTCGGCGGCGGCGCCACGGCGCCCGGCCTGCTCGACCTGTGCCGCCAGGCGCTGGCCGACCGCGGCCCCGGCAGCCGGCTGGTCGTGCACGGGGTCACGCTCGAGACCGAGTCCCTGCTGGCCCGGATGCACGCCGACCACGGCGGCGAGCTGACCCGCACCTCGGTCGAGCACGCCGCCCCGATCGGCTCCTTCCGCGGCTGGACGCCCGCCCGGGCCGTCACCCAGTGGAGCTGGACCGTCCCCACCACCACCACCAGCACCGTGGAGGAGCAGCCATGACCGTCCGCTTCGTGGGCGCCGGCCCCGGCGCCGCCGACCTGCTCACCCTGCGCGCCGCGGCGCTGCTGGCCGAGGCCGACGTGGTGCTCTACCCGGGCACCTACCTGGACGGGGCCGTGCTGTCGCACTGCCGTGCGGGGGCCCGCCTGGTGGACACCCAGGGCCTCGACCTCGACGTGATCGTCGGCCACCTCGTGGCGGCCGACGCGGCGGGCGAGGACGTCGTCCGCCTCGTCTCCGGCGACCCGTCGCTCTACTCCGCGGTCGCCGAGCAGGGCCGACGGCTCGACGAGGCCGGCGTCGGCTGGGAGGTGGTGCCGGGCGTGCCGTCGTACGCCGCGGCCGCCGCCCTGGTGGGACGCGAGCTGACCGTCCCGCTGGTGGCCCAGTCGGTGGTGCTGACCCGCGCCCAGGCCCGGTCCTCGGCGATGCCCGAGCGGGAGTCGCTGGCCCGGTTCGCCGCGACCGGCGCCACCCTGGTGCTGCACCTGGCCGTCACCCGCACCCGCGAGGTGATGGCCACGATCGAGCCCGAGCACGGCGCCGACTGCCCGGTCGTGGTGGTCTTCCGCGCCAGCCAGCCCGGGGAGCTCGTGCTGCGCGGCACCGTCGCCGACATCGCCGACGCCGTCGAGGCGGCCGGGTTGCGGCAGGCCGCGGTCATCCTCGTCGGGCGCGCCCTCGACCCCCGGGCCGGCGGCCCGGACGGGATGGGGGAGTCGTGGCTCTACTCAGCGGACCGGGACCGCGCGTGAGGTCCACACCGCCCCCCGCGCGCTGACCCGGGTGCCGCGGGCACCGATCAGCAGCAGGCACTTCATGTCGATCGTGGCGGGGTCGAGGTCGCCGAGCGTGGTCACGGTCAGCGACTCCTCGGCGCGCCCGACGTCGCGGCCGACCACCACGACCGTGTCGGCCGGCAGCTCCTCGAGCAGGACCTCCCGGGCACGGGTGACCTGCCAGGTCCGCGACCGCGACGCCGGGTTGTAGACCGCGCACACCAGGTCCGCGCGCGCCACGAGCCGCAGCCGCTCCTCGACGACCTCCCACGGCTTGAGCCGGTCGGAGAGGCTCAGCACGGCGAAGTCGCCCCCGACGGGCGCGCCGGCGCGCGCGGCCACGGCCTGCACCGCGCTCACGCCGGGCAGCACCCGCACGGCGACGTCGTCCCAACGACCGTCCGCGGCCGGGTCGTCCAGCGCCTCGTAGACCGCGGCGGCCATCCCGAAGACGCCCGCGTCGCCGCCGGAGACCACGGCCACCCGCTCACCGCCCCGGGCCAGGTCGAGGGCGAGGCGGGCCCGGTCGACCTCGACGGTGTTGCCGCTGGCGTGGCGGGTGAGGCCCGGGCGGGCCGGGACCCGCGCGACGTACGGGCCGTACCCGACGACGTGGTCGACCTCGGCCAGCGCCTCGGCGACCTCGGTGGTCAGCCAGCGGTCCGGCCCGGGCCCGAGGCCGACGACGAGGACCTCCCCGGGGTCGGTCGTCACCGGGTCGGGTGCCGGTGCGTCGCGGCGGCCGCGGCCGTGGCGGGAGTCGCCGGGCACGACGACCAGGGAGAAGTACGGGACCGTGTCCGGGTCGACCTCGTCCACCGGCAGCCGCCGCTCCCCGGGCATCGAGGCCCTCTCGACGTAGACCGCGTCGTCGAGGCGGCCCGCGGCGGCCAGCGCCCGGCGCACGGCCGGGAAGGTGCGGCCCAGCTTCATCACCACCGCGCCGTCGCTGTCGGCCAGGCGGCGGGCCAGCTCGGGCTCGGGCAGGGTCCCGGGCAGGACGGTGAGCACGTCGGTCTGGCGCACCAGCGGGGTCGCGGCGGCCGCCGCGGCGGCGGCGAAGGCGGGCACCCCCGGCACGATCTGGGTCTCGAAGCGGTGCGCGAGCCGGTCGTGCATGTGCATGAAGGAGCCGTAGAAGAGCGGGTCGCCCTCGGCCAGCAGGACCACGTCCCGCCCGGCGGCGAGGTGCGCGGCCAGCCGCTCGGCGGCCTCGGCGTAGAAGTCGGCCATCGCGCCGGCGTAACCGCCCGGGTGGTCGGTGCCCCCGGTGGTGACCGGGTAGCGGAGCTCCTCCTCGAGCGCCCCGGCAGGGATCAGCCCGGCCGCGGTGCGCCGCGCGTTCGACTCCTTGCCGACGCCGGCGTGGTAGGCCACGACGTCGGCCGCGGCGATCAGCCGCGCGGCCTTGAGGGTCACCAGCTCGGGGTCGCCGGGACCGAGCCCGACCCCGGCGAACCTCCCCGGCGCGGTCACTCCTCCTCCTGGGCCAGCGCGTTGAGGGCCGAGGCCGTCATCGCGGACCCGCCGCGCCGGCCGCGGACGGTCACGAACGGCACGTCGATCCCGTGGTCGGCGGCGAGGGAGGCCAGGGCGTCCTTGGACTCCGCGGCGCCGATGAACCCGACCGGGCAGCCGATCACGGCGGCCGGGCGCGGGGCGCCGTCGAGCAGCATCTCGAGCAGGTGGAACAGCGCGGTCGGGGCGTTGCCGATCGCGACCACCGCCCCGTCGAGGTGGTCGGCCCACAGCGAGACGGCCGCGGCCGAGCGGGTGGTGCCCCACGCCGCGGCCAGGCCCGGGACCCGGGGGTCGGGCAGGTAGCAGTGGACGTCGTTGCCCGCGGGCAGGCGCGAGGCGGTCACCCCGGTGGCCACCATCCGGGCGTCGCAGAGGATCGGGGCCCCGTCCGCCAGCGCGGTGCGGGCCGCCGGGACCAGGCGCGGGTGGACGACGAGGTCGTCGACCAGGTCGACCTGGCCGGTGCCGTGGATCATCCGCACGGCGAGCCGCTCGGCGTCGCCCGGCACCCGGGACAGGTCGCTCTCGCGGCGGATGGTCGCGAAGGAGTCGACGTAGATCTCCGGGCCGTGGTCGACGTAGGCGTAGCGCTGCGGCGGCCGGGACAGCGGGGTCATCGCGCACCTCCCCCCTCGTGCGGGGCGGGGTCCGGCACCAGCACCCCGCGCCACGGCGTCACGACCAGCGTGCCGTCGGGGTCACGGGCGACCAGGTCGTCGACGAGGTCGGGGCCGAGCACGCCACCGGGGGCCGCGACGTGCTCACCGCCGACCAGCGGGCCGTACGCCGGTCGCGCGGTCGGGGCCGGGACGCGGTCGTCCGGCGCGCGGGTGGGCGCCAGGGGCCGGTCGAGCTCGGCGACGTGCCAGGCCGCGACCGGGTCGGGGCGGACGTCCAGGAAGCGACGGACCAGCGCGAGCAGGGCGGCGGGGACGTCGGGGAGCGCCACCACGTCGCCCCAGCCCGTCCCGACGCGCAGCTGGGCGGTCCGGCCGTCGAGGGCGACCGCGCCGAGGTCGCACGGTCGGTCGACCAGGTCGCCGCGACCGTCGTCGAGCACGAGCAGGAACCGCCCGGACAGGTCGGCGGCGGCGGGCTCGGCCAGCAGCGCCGCGTCGAGGGCGTCCACGACCGGGCGCAGGTCGGCGCGACCGCCGTACGGTCGCCCGGTGTCCAGCCCGGTCTGCGGCGAGGTCATCAGGTTGCGGACCAGCTCGTGGCTGGTCGACGGCAGCAGGCCGGTGCCGGCGAGGGCCGCGGCGACGTCGGGCCGTACGGCGTCCGTCGTGGCGGGTCCGGCCGGCAGGGCGCGCAGCTGGAGGTTGGCGCGGCCGGTCAGGTGGAGGTCGCCGTCGCCGTGGGTGCGGGCGACCCCGGAGAGCGAGGCCAGGGCCTGGGCGGCGACCCGCCCGCCGGGGAGCCGGAGCCGGACCAGCAGGCCGTCCCCGGCGGGCCAGGGTCGGCCGACGCCGGGACAGCGGTCCGCGGCGGTGTCCCGGCCGTCGGGGCCGGGACGCGAGCGGACGAGGGGTGGGTGGGGCACGGTCACCTCGGTGGTCGGAGGCTCGTGCGCGGAGCCTGCGTGGACCGGACGACGGACGTCGCCTGGGCCAGCAGGTCTTCGGACTCGGGATCACCCGGTGCGGAGCACCTTCCCGGACCGATGCCGCTGGTCCAGTGGTCTGCCTCTCGACAGGAGCCCCGTCCGTCACCCATACCGCTGCGCGTCAGTCCCGGCCTCGCACCGGGTTCCCTCGCCTCCCGGCGGACCGGGGGGCGTGACTGGCGCGGCCAACCTAGCAAGCGGCGGCCGTGGCCGGGGCGGACGCGCGTACGGGTGGACGGTCGTCACCACACGCCCCCCACACTGGCCCCATGTGCGACGACTACGTCGGGCAGCGGACGGGATCGCGGCCCCTGTCCGGCCCACGCCCGGCCGCCGAGCGCCGTCCCGGGTGCCTGGAGTGCACGGCCGCGGGCCGGCAGGACGCCTTCGAGGACCTGTACGACGCCACCGTCGACCAGGTCTGGCGCCTCGCGCGGCTCAAGGGGCGCGGCGACGAGGCGTGGGCGCGCCAGGTGGTCCGGGAGGCCTACGCCGAGGTGTGGCGCAGCGCGTCGACCTTCCGGCCGGGCGAGCACCGCCCGCTGACCTGGGTGCTGGCCGTCACCTCCGCGGTGGCGCGCACCGGACCCCGCCGGGACCCCGGTCCCGGGGACGGGCGGGTCGCATGACCACGGGTTCCTCCGGAGAGGTCGACACCGGACAGGCCGACACGGACGTCGTGGTGGTCGGCGCGGGCCTCGCGGGCCTGCGCTGCGCCCGGGCCCTGGTCGACCGGGGCCACGACGTCGTGGTGCTCGAGCGCGACGACGCCGTCGGCGGTCGGATCCGCACCGACCACGTCGACGGGTTCGCCCTCGACCGGGGCTTCCAGCTGCTCAACCCGGCGTACCGCGCGGTGCGTCGCTGGGTCGACGTGGACGCCCTCGGCCTGCAGCCGTTCGCCGCCGGCGTGGCCGCCCGGCGCGACGAGGGGCTGGTCCGCCTCGGAAACCCGCTGGCCGCGCCCGCGCTGCTGCTGCCCTCGGTGCGGGCGGTCCTCCCGCGACCGCGCGAGGTGCTCGCGGCCGCCCGCTGGGCCGCCCCGCTGCTGCGTGCCCGACCCGGCCGCCGCCTGGCCACGAGCCTGACCACGGCCGCGCCGCGACGCGACGTGAGCCGCCGCGAGGCGCTCGACCGCGCCGGGGTCGACGGGCTGCTGCGCGCCACGCTCGACTCGTTCTTCGCCGGCGTGGTGCTGGAGGACGACGGGTCGACCTCCCAGGCGTACGCCCTGCTGCTCACCGCCACCTTCCTGGCCGGCACCCCGGCCCTGCCCGAGCACGGCATGCAGGCGCTGCCCGCGCAGCTGGCCGGGCGGCTCGGCGACCGGGTGCGGCTCGGCACCGCGGTGGAGTCCGTGGAGACCGTCACCGGGGGCGCGGTCGTGCACGCCGGCGGCACGACCCTGCGCGCACGCCAGGTCGTGGTGGCCGTCGCCGGCCAGGACACCGGCGCGCTGACCGGCGCCGATGCGGAGCCCGCGCCGCGTACCAAGGGGGTCGTGACCTCGTGGTTCGCCGCCGACGAGGCCCCGACCGAATCCCACCTGCTGTTCGTCGACGGGCGCTCCCGCCCGTCCGGCCCGCTGGTCAACACCGCAGTTGTCAGCAACCCGGCGCCGTCGTACGCCCCGGCGGGGCAGCACCTCGTCCAGGCCTCGGCCCTGCTCGGGCCGGGCCGGCCGGTGCCGACCGAGGCTGACGTCCGCCGGCACGCCGGGGAGCTGCTCGGCGCGGACCCGCGGGGCTGGCGCCTCCTGCACCGCCACGAGGTGCCGCACGCGCTCCCGGCCCAGCCGGCGCCGCTGGCGCTGCGTCGCCCCGTCCGCCTCCGCGACCACCTGGTCGTCTGCGGCGACCACCGCGACACCGCCTCGATCCAGGGCGCGCTGGTCAGCGGCCAGCGGGCCGCGCTCGACGTCGCCGCCGCGCTCGCCCGCTAGCGCCGCCGCGCCGCCCAGCCGCGCCGCCCAGCCGCTGTAACGCTCTGTTACTTCATCTGGTGCGGCGTCACGACGCCGCACCAGATGAAGTAACGCAGCGTTACAGCCGGCCCGTCCCGCGCCCCGGCCGGGCTCAGCCGAGCCGCGCCACCAGCGCCCGGCCGAGGTCGCGCCCGGAGGTCCAGGCGGTCTCGACCTTGGGCGGCCCGCCCCAGCCGTCGCCGCAGACGCCGAGCCCGGAGTCCGTGAGGAGGTACGGGTCGTCGCGCTCGCCGGTCGGGCGGGCCACGGACCAGCGCTGGACGTAGCTGCCGGCGGCGTCGTCCTCGATGCGCAGCAGCCGCTGCAGCGCGGCGAGCATGGCCGGTCCCGCAGCCTGCGGGTCCTCCAGGTGCGCCGCGGCCAGGCCCGGGGTGGAGTGCGCGACGAGGACGGGGGCGTCGTCGCCGCGCCGGCGACCGTCGTCGGCGATCCAGGACAGGTGGTCGTCGCCGTTGACGAACGCGCCGTGGAAGGGCCCCGGGGCGACCACGCCGTCCCAGGTGCGCGCGCCCCACCAGGCCGCCAGCGCCAGGATCGGCTCGGAGGGCCGGGTGAGCTGCTCACGGTGCCGGGTGAGCCCGTCGCCGAGCAGCCGGGACGCCTGCTCGTCGGGCATCGCCAGCACGACGGCCGGTGCGGCGGCGCCGTCGACGTCGAGCCCGTCGGCCGTCGCCGTCACCGAGGACACCGCGCCCTCCTCGACCGTCACGCCCGCGGTCCCGGCGAGGGCCTCGACCAGCGACCGCAGACCGCCGGTGGCGCCCCACCGCACGGGCCCGGTCTTCACCTCGGCCGACGGGCTCCCGCCGGCGCTCCCGCCGGCAGAGGCGTCGAGCGCCACGAACGTGTCGGTCCAGGGGAACGCCAGGCCGCGCGTGCGCCACCGGTCGACGACCTTGGCGAAGTCACCGTCCTGCGTGGCGGTCAGGTAGGAGGCGCCGAGGTCGACCGGGCGGTCGTCCAGGCGGCGGCTGGCCAGGCGCCCGCCCATCCGGCGTCCGCGGTCCACGACCCGGACCGGCACCTGCGCCCGGACCAGCTCGGCTGCGCACGCGACCCCGGCGATGCCGGCTCCCACCACCACGACCGGTTCCATGCCGCGAGCCTTGCACGCACCCATCCACCAGCCGGGTGGCCTCCTGCGTGGCGCTCGCGGACGCTAGGTTCGTGCCCTCACTCCCAGGAGGTGCAGCGTGGCGGACGAAGCGGACGCGGTCGTGCCGGTGTTCTTCCTCTCCGACAGCACGGGGATCAGCGCCGAGACCATGGGCAACGCCCTGCTGCTGCAGTTCCCCGACGTGCCGTTCGAGCGGACCACCATCCCGTTCATCTCCACCGTCGAGGACGCCGCGCGGGTGGTGGCGATGATCGACGAGGTCGCGGCCGGGCCGACGACGCCGCTGGTGTTCACCACCGCCGCCGAGGACGCCGTACGCCTGGAGCTGCGCAGGACCACCGCGCCCATCATCGACTTCTTCGACCTGCACATGGGTCGCGTGGAGGCGATCCTGGACCGCCGGGGCAGGCGTGAGGCGATGAAGCTGCACGGCGTCGGCGACGTCAAGCGCTACAACGCCCGGATGTCGGCGGTGGAGTTCACCATCGAGCACGACGACGGGCAGAGCCTGCGCGCGATGGAGAAGGCCGACGTGATCCTGCTGGCGCCCTCGCGCTGCGGCAAGACGCCGACCAGCATGTACCTCGCGCTCCAGCACGGGCTGTTCGTGGCCAACTACCCGTTGGTCGACGAGGACCTCGAGGCCTCCGGCCTGCCGCGACCGGTCGAACCGTTCCGGGACCGCTGCTTCGGGCTGATCACCAACGCCGACCGGCTCAGCCGGGTCCGCAACGAGCGTCGCCCGAACTCGACCTACGCCTCGCCGGAGCAGTGCCGGTGGGAGCTGCGCCGCGCCACCGAGCTCTACCGCGCCCACCGCGTGCCCTCGATCGACACCTCGGCGAAGTCGGTCGAGGAGATCTCGGCGCTGATCATCCAGACCCTGTCGCGCCGCGCCGGCGGCAGCAGCACCCAGCCCAGCAGCACCCGGAACCGTGGAGGACGAGCATGAGCGACACCCAGGCCGACACCCAGGCCGACCAGCAGGCCGTGCAGCCCGACGCCAGCCACGTGCGCTGGTTCTCCGAGATCGGGATGGGCGACCTGGAGGAGGTCGGCGGCAAGAACGCCTCCCTGGGCGAGATGGTCAGCAACCTCGCCGACCTCGGGGTCGCGGTGCCGGACGGGTTCGCCACCACCGCGCAGGCCTACCACCACTTCATCGGCGACACCGGTCTCGCCCAGCGGATCTCCGCGCTGGTCGACGACCTCGACACCGAGGACACCCGCCGCCTGGCCGAGGTCGGCAAGGAGATCCGCGCCGCCGTCGTGGCCCAGGAGTTCCCCGAGGACCTCGAGCGCGACATCCGTACCGCCTACGACCAGCTGGTCGAGAGCTCGCGGGGCGAGGACGGCGAGGAGCCGTCGTTCGCGGTCCGCTCCTCGGCCACCGCCGAGGACCTCCCCGACGCCTCGTTCGCCGGCCAGCAGGAGACCTTCCTCAACGTCCGGGGCATCGACGCGGTGCTGCTGTCGGTGCGCGAGGTGTACGCCTCGCTCTACAACGACCGCGCGATCGCGTACCGCGTCCACCACGGCTTCGCCCACGGCGACGTGGGGCTCTCGGCCGGCGTGCAGCGGATGGTCCGCTCCGACATCGGCTCGTCGGGCGTCATGTTCACCATGGACACCGAGTCGGGCTTCACCGACGCCGTGTTCGTCACCTCCGCCTTCGGCCTCGGCGAGGGCGTCGTGCAGGGCGCGGTCAACCCCGACGAGTTCTACGTCTACAAGCCCGCGCTCAAGCTCGGGAAGCCGGCCGTGCTCAAGCGCGGCATCGGCGCCAAGGCCACCAAGATGGTCTACACCGAGAACACCGAGGTCGGTCGCACCACCGAGTTCGTCGACGTGGAGCCGGCCGAGTCGCGCCGCTTCAGCCTCACCGACGCCGAGGTCGAGGAGCTGGCCCGGCACGCGGTCACCATCGAGGAGCACTACGGGCGCCCGATGGACATCGAGTGGGGCAAGGACGGCCTCGACGGCAAGCTGTACGTGCTCCAGGCGCGCCCCGAGACGGTGCAGTCCCGGCGTACGGGTGCCACCGAGCGGTTCAGCATCGACTCCTCGGTGACCAAGGGCGCCGACGTCGTGGTCGAGGGCCGCGCGATCGGCCAGAAGATCGGGGCCGGCGCCGTCCGGGTGCTGAGGTCGGTCGACCAGATGCACGAGTTCCAGGCCGGTGAGGTGCTCGTGGCCGACATGACCGACCCCGACTGGGAGCCGATCATGAAGCGCGCCTCGGCGATCGTGACCAACCGTGGCGGGCGCACCTGCCACGCCGCGATCATCGCCCGCGAGCTGGGCATCCCCGCCGTGGTCGGCACCACCAGCGGCACCACGGACCTGGCCGACGGCCGCCGGGTCACCGTGTCCTGCGCCGAGGGCGACACCGGCCTGGTCTACGAGGGCATCCTGGACTTCGACGTCGAGACGACCGAGCTCAGCGAGATGCCGGAGATCCCGGTCAAGATCATGATGAACGTCGGCACGCCCGAGCAGGCCTTCGCCTTCTCCCGGTTGCCGCACCGCGGCGTGGGCCTGGCCCGGCTGGAGTTCATCATCAACCGCCAGATCGGCGTGCACCCCAAGGCCCTGCTCGACCTCGAGGCCGACCCGGAGTCCCTCGACCCCGCCCTGCGCGAGGAGGTCGAGGAGATCATCGCGGCCTACGACTCGCCGCGGGAGTTCTTCGTCAAGCGCGTGGCCGAGGGGGTCTCGATGATCGCGGCGGCATTCGCGCCGGAGCCGGTGATCGTGCGGATGAGCGACTTCAAGTCCAACGAGTACGCCAACCTCGTCGGCGGGGAGACCTACGAGCCGCACGAGGAGAACCCGATGATCGGGTACCGCGGCGCGTCGCGCTACCTCTCGGAGGACTTCGCGGAGTGCTTCGCGATGGAGGCGGAGGCGCTGAAGTACGTGCGCGAGGAGATGGGCCTGGCCAACGTCAAGATCATGATCCCGTTCGTGCGCACCGTCGCCGAGGCCAAGGGGGTCATCGACCTGCTCGGCAAGCACGGCCTGGTCCGCGGAGAGCACGACCTGCAGGTCGTGATGATGTGCGAGGTGCCCTCCAACGCGGTGATCGCCGAGCAGTTCCTCGAGCACTTCGACGGCTTCTCGATCGGCTCCAACGACATGACCCAGCTGACGCTGGGCCTGGACCGCGACTCCAGCCTGGTGGCGGCCTCCTTCGACGAGCGCGACCCGGCCGTCCAGCACATGCTGCAACTGGCGATCGCTGCCTGCCTCAAGCACGGCAAGTACGTCGGGATCTGCGGCCAGGGCCCCTCCGACCACCCCGACATGGCCGAGTGGCTGGTCGCGCAGGGCATCGAGACGATGTCGCTGAACCCCGACACCGTCGTCGACACCTGGCTGCGGCTCGGCGGGGTCGAGTCGGGCGCGAGCTAGCCGTCCCGGCCGGGCGCGGCCCGTGACGGTCGGCCAGGATGGGCGCATGAGAGCAGTCCTGGTCGAGCGGTTCGGGCAGCCCCCGAGGGTGGCGGACGTCGAGGAGCCGGCCTGCCCGGACGACGGGGTCGTGGTCGCGGTCGAGGCCACCGGGCTGTGCCGCAGCGACTGGCACGCCTGGCAGGGCCACGACGACGGCGTACGCCTGCCGCACGTGCTCGGCCACGAGCTGGCCGGCACGGTGGTGGAGGTCGGGCCCGACGCGGCCGGCTTCGTCGAGGGCGACCGGGTGACCACGCCGTTCGTGCTGGCCTGCGGCGACTGCCCGGCCTGCGCCCGCGGGGACCAGCAGGTCTGCGCCCGTCAGCTCCAGCCCGGGTTCACCCAGGGGGGCTCGTGGGCCGAGCGGGTCGCGCTGCCACGGGCCGAGGTCAACCTGGTGCCGCTGCCGACGGGCGTCGACGCCGCGGTCGCCTGCGGCCTCGGGTGTCGCTTCGCCACGGCCTACCGCGCGGTGCTCGAGGTCGGGCGCGTCCGCGCGGGGGAGACGGTCGTCGTGCACGGCTGCGGCGGCGTGGGCCTGGCGGCCGTGATGGTCGCGGTCGCGGAGGGCGCACAGGTGGTCGCGGTCGACCCCGCCACGGCCTCCCGCGCGCTGGCCTCCGACCTCGGCGCGACCGCCGTCGCCCCGGAGGACGCCGCCGCCACGGTCACGGCGCTCACCGCCGACGGCGCCGACCTGTCCCTGGACTGCCGCGGTTCCCGCGACGTCGTCGCCGCCTCCCTGGCCTGCCTGCGCCCGCGCGGGCGGCACGTCCAGGTGGGGCTGCTCGGCGGCGCCGACGCGACGCCACCGGTCGACCTCGGGCTGGTCGTGGCCCGCGAGCTGCAGCTGCTCGGCAGCCACGGCCTGTCCGCGACGTCCTACCCGGGCCTGCTCGCGCGGGTGGCGGACGGGACGTACGCCCCGCAGCGGCTCCTGCGCGACGAGGTCGGGCTGGAGGAGGCCGTCCGCCGGCTGGTCGCGCTGGACACCCCGGGCGCGGGCGCCGGCGGGATCACCGTCATCCGGCCCGCGCTCTGAGCGCGGGCCCGGGCGCTACATCGTCTCGCGCAGGAACGCGATCGTGTCGTCCATCGCGGTGAGGAACGCCGGGCCGAAGGCGTGGCCGTCGTCGTAGAGCTCGAGGGTGGAGTCGACCCCGGCGTCGCGCAGCGCCTGCTGCGAGTCCCGCGCCCACTGGATGGGACAGGTGTCGTCGGCGGTCCCGTGCACCAGCAGGACCGGCTCGGTGACCCGGTCGAAGGACGGCCGGGCGCTGACGGCCGGCCAGAACTCGCGGCCCCGGGGCGAGCCCGGCCGGCCGTACTCCCGTTCGACGTAGGAGGCGACCTCGTCGCGGTCGGGGGCGGTGAACTGGTTGAAGTTGTCGTCCTCGCGCGAGCTCACCGAGGCCCAGCCGACGCCGGCGTCGAAGGCGCCCGGAGCGGCGGCGAGCGCCCGGAGCATGACCCCGCCACCCATCGAGCGGCCGAAGAGCG